>DATMJU010000040.1:0-6100 GCA_035553795.1 Vicinamibacterales bacterium | reverse complement strand
ATGCACCCCGATGTAGACCCTGGAGACCGCGATCAGCAGGCCCAACGGCCACCACGCCCACGCCGAATGGCGAATGAGCCGCGACCCGGCGACCGCGCCTGCGACGGCCATTGCGGCGTGTCCCGAAGGGAAGGAGCGGCTTTGCGGCATCGCATCGATCACCGTGATGCTGCTATCGACCTGGAAGGGCCGGTCGCGGTCGAACAGTGGCTTGATTACCAGGTCGGCAATCGTCCACGTGACCGCGACGACGAGCAGCATCCGCCACGCGGCCGCGCGCTTGTCTGGGAAAACCATTGAGATGAGCGCGGTGATCCACCAGATGAAGCCGGCGGCCCCGAGCGCGCTCGCAAGAAGCATCACGTCATCCAGCCACGGGCGTCGTAGCTGAATGACGTAATGCAGGAGAGAACTATCCAATCTGGCGATCTAGTGGCGCGGGTGATCTGGTGATCACACCGCCACGGCTTCGGGAACGTCCTTGGTCATGCCGAGTGCGGCGCGGACCTTGGTCTCGATGGCCGTGCGCAATTCGACGTGTTCCTTCAGGTAGTTCTTGACGTTCTCGCGACCCTGGCCGAGGCGCTCGCCACCGTAGGCGAACCACGCGCCGCTCTTTTCGATGATCTTGTGCTCGACGGCAATGTCGATGAGGTCGCCTTCGCGTGACACGCCCTCGCCGTACATGATGTCGAACTCGGCTTCGCGGAAGGGCGGAGCCATCTTGTTCTTCACCACCTTGACGCGGGTGCGGTTGCCGACCACATCCTCGCCGTCCTTGATGGCGCCGATGCGGCGGATGTCCACGCGGACCGATGAATAGAACTTCAGCGCACGGCCGCCGGTGGTGGTTTCCGGGTTGCCGAACATCACGCCGATCTTCTCGCGGAGCTGGTTGATGAAGATCAACGAGGCCTTCGACTTGGACACCGCGCCGGTGAGCTTGCGCAGCGCCTGGGACATCAGGCGCGCCTGCAGGCCCATTTGCGCTTCGCCCATCTCGCCTTCGATTTCAGCGCGGGGCACGAGGGCGGCGACCGAGTCGACCACGACCACGTCCACGCTGTTCGAGCGGATGATCACTTCAACGATTTCGAGTGCCTGCTCGCCGTTGTCTGGCTGCGACACCAGCAGGTTGTCGAGGTCGACGCCCAGCTTCTTCGCATAGGCCGCGTCGAGCGCGTGTTCCGCGTCCACGAACGCCGCCATGCCGCCCTTCTTCTGGGCTTCGGCGATGATCTGCAACGCGAGGGTGGTCTTGCCGGAGGATTCCGGCCCGAAAATCTCGACCACGCGGCCGCGCGGGACGCCGCCGATGCCGAGGGCATAGTCGATGCTGATGGCGCCGGTCGAAATCGACTCAACCGGAGCGACGATGTTGTTCTGGCCAAGGCGCATGATGGAGCCTTTGCCGAACTGCTTTTCGATTTGGCCGACCGCTGATTCCAGCGCCTTCAACCGTTCCTGTCGTTCTCGCACGTCTTCAATTGGTGGCATGTGAATGGGTCCTTTCAGGACGCGATTGATCCTAGAAACGCGCCAAGCGAAAGTCAAGCGTAAATCTGTGTAGTGACAGGTGAGTTCACGCCCATTTTCAACAAGTTAGGGGAATTGACCACTTTCGCCTCTTTCCGGCCAAGATCGCAGGTTTTGCCGCGTTCTCGTTTGACCGGCATCTCGAAAACCTCGTACGGTGAGACGTGCCGAGTCCCATCGGCCACGCGCTGGGAGGCCTGATCGTTGGCAAAGCGCTGGCCCCGTCAGCCCTGCTTCTGTGCGCCATTGCCGGCATCCTGCCTGACATCGACTTCGCGTGGGGAGGACACAACCGGCAGACGCACAGCATCGGCGCGGCGGTGCTGGCAGGCCTGGTCGTGTTTGCCTGGAAGAGGAGTCCGAGGCTCGCGATCGCCGTCTCGCTCGCGTGGTCAACGCACGTCTTGTTCGACTGGCTGGGATCAGACGACACGCCGCCGCTCGGCGTGATGGCCTTGTGGCCGATCAATTCGAACTTCTATTTCGCGGATGCGTTCGTGTTTGAAGCCATATCGAGGCGCTATTGGCTCGATAACTTCTATACGCACAACGGATGGGCGGTTGTGAAAGAAGTGCTCATCCTCGCGCCGATCGTCGCGCTCGTCTGGAAGGTCAGGAGTAGCAAGAGGCAAGTAGCAAGTAGCAAGAAGTAATTCTTGTTCTTGCTACCTACTACTTGCTACTTGCTACTGACTACACCAGTTCGATCGCCAGCGCGACGCCGTTGCCGCCGCCGAGGCACAACGTTGCGACACCGCGCTTCAGGCCGCGATCCTTCAGCGCATAAATCAACGTCGTCAGGATGCGTCCGCCGGAGGCGCCGATCGGGTGGCCGAGGGCCACCGCGCCGCCGTTGACGTTCACCTTGTTGATGTCGATCCCGAGCTCGTTCACCACCGCGACTGCCTGCACGGCGAACGCTTCGTTCAGCTCGAGCAGATCGACGTCGTTGATCGACCAGCCGGCCTTCTTCAACACCTTGCGCGTGGCTTCGACCGGCGTCATCAGCAACATCTTCGGCGCCAGGCCGCTCGTGGCTTGCGCGACGATGCGGGCCATCGGAGTTACGTTGAGCGCACTCATACGCTCTTCCGCCATCACGACGAGGGCCGCGGCGCCATCGTTGACCGGTGGCGCATTGCCCGCCGTCACCGATCCATCCTTCTTGAACGCCGGCTTCAGGTTGCGGAGGACTTCGGCCGTCGTATCGCCGCGGACCGATTCGTCCTTGTTGAAGACAATCGGGTCGCCCTTCTTCTGAGGGATCGACACCGGGAGGATTTCCGCGTTGAACTTGCCCGCGGCCTGTGCGGCCGCAGCCTTCTTGTGGCTGTCGGCGGAGTACTGATCCTGCTGCTCGCGCGTCACCTTGTAGGCGTCGGCGACGGTTTCGCCGGCGTTGCCCATGTGCCAGTTTTCGAACGGGCACCACAGCCCATCGTGAATCATCAAGTCGATGACCGACCCGTGACCCATGCGCAGGCCTTCGCGCACTTTCGGCACGATGTAGGGGCAGTTGCTCATCGACTCCATGCCGCCCGCGACGGCAATGTCGATGTCACCGGTGGCGATGCCTTGCTGTGCGAGCATCACGGCCTTGAGCCCCGAGCCGCACACCTTGTTGATGGTGAGCGCGGCGACGTGATCCTTCAGCCCGCCCTTGAGCGCCGCCTGCCGCGCCGGCGCCTGGCCCACGCCGCCGGACACGACGTTGCCCATGATGCACTCGTCCACGAGCGCCGGGTCGAGCCCCGCGCGCAGGACCGCCTCGCGCACCACCATGGCGCCGAGTTCAGGCGCGGTGAAGGCCTTCAGCGTGCCGAGAAATTTACCGGTGGGAACACGAACCGCACTGACGATGAAAGCGTTGCGCATAAGAATTCAGTTTAGTTCCGGGTTACGGGTTCCTGGTAACGGGTTTAGTTCTGCTGGGCACATGTAACCCGACCGAACCAAACCCGGAACCAGTAACTCGGAACCCGTCACCTTAAGAGTAATCAAGTCTCTTAATCGCATCGTCACCCAGGAAATGCGCCAGGCGCGAGCGAATGAGTCCAATCGATGAGCGGATCGAATCGATCCAGGCTTGTGAGTCCGCCTTGATGTACAGCGTGCCGTCCGCGCCCAGGCGGACGGTCGTCGATTTGTCGAGCGCCGGTCCCACCGCTAGCCGCCACGCAAACGCGACCTTCTCGTCCGTCAGCGGCGCTTTGCGGATGATCTCGGCCACGATGCCGGGCATCACTTTGTTCGCGGGGACCATCGATTGAGGATAGCATCTGTCCGCCTACGCTCGCTCTGATGGACAGGCGAGCTACGGCGAGACCGCGCCGGAGCGCGACGCGCGAAGGCGGGGCGGGAGACACACATGCGGCGTTTGATCGCGGGAACTGCAGTATTTGTGGCGGTGATTGGGACCATGGCGGGGCACGCGCAGTCGGCGGCGCCCTGGACCTTGGTGCCGCACGTCGTCGCCAATGATTTGCGCGGCGCGTATTCGCTGGATGCAACCGACATCAACAAGGACGGCAGGATCGATCTGATCGCGGTGGCCGGCGCCACGCAGCAGCTCGTCTGGTTTGAGAATCCATCGTGGACACGCCACGTGATCGCCTCGGGCATCCAGGGCCTGATCAATGCGGCCGCCGCGGACACCGACAACGACGGTATTCCCGAGATTGCGATCGCTACAGGATTCGCGACGGTGCCATCGAAGAGCACCGGTATCGTCACCGTCTACACGCACGGGCCAGACGTCAAGGAGCCGTGGACCGGTAAGGAGATCCATCGCGCGCCGGCGGCCCATCGCCTGACGTTCATGGACCCCGAAGGCAACGGCCGCAAGTGGCTGATCAACGCGCCGCTTGCGGGCGTCGATGCCGCTGTGCCTGACTACAAAGCAAAGAACACGGTGTACGCATACAACCCGGCTGACTGGAAGCCGCAGGTTGTGACCGACGCTGAAGACGGCGTCTTGCACGGCATACTGGCCACCGATTGGGACGGCAAGGGCCGGCAGGCGCTGCTGACGGCAAGCTTCCTTGGCGTGCACATCCATCGCTACAGCAATGGCAAGTGGACGCGTACGCGGCTGGTCGAAGGCAACCCTGCGCCGTGGCCGGGTAACGGCGCCGGCGAAGTCGCGGCGGCCCGCACAAAGGGCGGACGCATCCTCGCGACGATGGAACCGTTTCACGGCAACGCGGCGCCGCGCCCCGATCTCGAGATCGTCACGTATTCGGGCAGCGGCGACAAATGGGGCGGACGCACGGTGATCGACAAGGGATACAACTACGGCCACGCGCTCGTCTCCGTCGATCTTGACGGCGACGGTGCAGACGAACTTGTCGCGGGTTCGATGGGCAAGCCCAACGGCATCAACGTCTATCGGCGCAACGCGGACGGGTCTTGGTCCAAGTTCGTGATGGAAGACAACGCCATGCCTGGGAGCGCGTGCGCGGTTGCCGATTTTAATAACGACAAGCGGATGGACCTGGCATGCACTGGCGGGACGTCGTTGAAGTGGTATGAGAATCAACCACTCACGAAATGACGATTGGGTGATTCCTTGATTGACGACTGTTGGGTGATTGAAGAGTTACGATCGCCAAATCATTTCTGCAATTACCAATTGTCAATCACCCAACAGTCAAGGAATCACCAATCACCCAATCTTCAATGCTGATTTTGGCTTCTCGCTCGCCTCGGCGCTCGGAGTTACTCACCGCCGCCGGCATCGCCTTCGAAGTGTTGGCGGCGGATATCGACGAGACGCCGCGCGCGAACGAATCGCCGGTCGCGTACGTGGAGCGGCTGGCGATAGAAAAGGCACGCGCCGTGCTTCAGTTGCGGCCGGACGCGCGCGTCCTCGGCGCTGACACGACCGTCACCATCGATGGCGAGATCCTCGGCAAGCCCGTGGATGAGGCCGATGCCGTGCGCATGATGCGCCTGCTCAGCGGGCGCGTGCACGACGTTCATACCGGCGTGGCGCTCGTCAGCCGAGGCGGTGTGGAATCGGCGGTGGAGACCACCCGCGTCTGGTTCAGCGCCATGACAGACAAAGACATCTCGTGGTACGTGGCGACAGGAGAACCCGTGGATCGCGCCGGGGCCTATGCCATACAGGGGTATGCCTCCCGTTTCATACCCAGAATCGAGGGGTCGTACAGCAACGTTGTAGGGTTGCCCGTGGCGCTGGTCAGTAGTATTCTCAGCAGAGGGATAACTCCGACATTATGAAGAACAAAGGGTTGAAGATCGGAATCACTAGTCTGGTTCTCGCGTTGACCTTTGGCGGTCTGCTTTACACGACCATGGCCGAAGGCACTGAGTACTACAAGCACGTCGACGAAGTGATGACGCAGCCGGATCAGTGGTACGGCAAGAAGCTGCAGTTGCATGGCTTCGTCGTGCCTGACTCGATCAATCGCAAGCCCGGCACCATGGAGTACTGGTTCCAGGTTCAGCAGAACGGCAAGATCGTCAGCGCCCGCTACACCGGCGTCGTGCCCGACACCTTCAAGAACGACTCGGAAGTCGTGTTGAAGGGCACGCTTTCGTC
>DATMJU010000039.1:0-4198 GCA_035553795.1 Vicinamibacterales bacterium | reverse complement strand
TGCATCGCCTTCATGAACTCGCCCTGGACCTGTGGTGGAGCTGGGACGATCGCGCGCCACAGCGGGTAGTCAAGGCGGCGGAAGACGGATCGCGCGCGATCGTCCCAGCTCCACCACAGGTCCAGGGCGAGTTCATGAAGGCGATGCAGGCGGCCAGGAAGGGGAGCGGCGGTCGAAAAGCGTTCTTCAGACATGTTTATTGCGCGGCATGTGCGCTAACCAATTCAGAGAAACGAGAAAGGTCGATGTTGCCGCCGGAGACCACGGCGACGATCTTGCCGGTGCCGGCGCGTCCACTGAGCGCGGCGGCGATGGCAGTTCCGCCCGCGCCTTCGGCGACCACGTGGACGCGTTCAGCTGCCAGCCGCATCGCGGCCGCGATGTCATCGAGCGGCATGACGATCGAGCCGTCCAGCGACTTCAGCAGCGGCCACATTGTCTTCAGGACCGACTTGCCGCCCGCGCCGTCGACGAACGACGGCTTCCACGACTCGAAATACAACGGCTCGCCGCGCGACAGCGAGAGTTCGAGCGGCGCGGCGGTTTCAGGTTCCGCGGCGAATATGCGGACGCCGGGCTTCTTCGCGCGCATGACCGCGGCGATGCCTGATAGCAGCCCGCCGCCACCCAGTGCAGCGACGACGGCGTCGACGTCCGGCAGTTGTTCCAGGATCTCGAGTCCGGCGGTCGCGTTGCCGGCGATGAAGTCGTCATCGTCAAACGGGTGCACGAAATGTCCGCGCATGCGGCTTGACGAATGGGACTCCACGGTCTTCCAGCACTCGTCGTACGTGGCCTTGACGATGGTGGCGCCGAGCTTCTCGATGGAGCGCAGCTTGGTCTGCGGCGCGGTATCCATCACCATCACCGAGCACGGGACTCCGGCAACGCGGGCGGCGAACGCCACGCCTTGCGCAGCATTGCCGGCGCTCACCGTCCACACGCCTTCCTTCATCTGTGCTGGCGTCAGCTTACGGACCGCGTTCCACGCGCCGCGAATCTTGAAGGAGCCAATGGGCTGCAACGATTCAAGCTTGAGGTAGATCTCAGGCTGCGTTCCGTCGCCGAACGGCAGGTCGAGCTTGATCAGCGGCGTGCGAATGGCGGCCTTGTAGACGTGCCGCGCAGCGTCTTCAACGGCGTCAAGGGAAATTTGCCGCATGCAGTGAAAAGCGTATCATCCTCGGGGTTCCAAATGTTCCAGAGGTTCCATAAGTTCCAAGGGTTGAGTTCTGTTGCGTTCCTGGTTCTCGCCGCGGCGACGCTGACGGCGCAGAATGACGCTCGGCCGCGCGCGAGGGAGATTGGGCTGGCGCCGGGCGTGTTTGCTCCAGGACCGCGCAACGCGATCACCGACGTTGCCGGTGTAACGGTCGGTCACGCCACGCTGAATCAAGGTGACAGCGTTCGGACCGGCGTCACGGTGATCGTTCCGCATGGCGGCAACGTGTTTCAGGAGAAAGTGCCGGGCGCGGTGTTCGTCGGGAACGCGTTTGGCAAGCTTGCCGGTTCGACGCAGGTCGATGAGCTTGGCACCATCGAGACGCCGATCGCGCTTACCAACACGCTCAGCGTCGGCGCGGCGATCGAGGGATTGGTGTCCTGGACACTCAACCAGCCGGGCAATACCGACGTCCGTTCGGTGAATGCCCTCGTTGGTGAAACCAACGATAGCGGCTTGAACGACATTCGCGGGCAGCATGTGCGGCCGCAGCACGTGCTCGAGGCGCTGAAGGCAGTGAGCAGCGGCGACGTGCAAGAGGGAAGCGTTGGCGCCGGGATGGGCACGCAGGCGTTCGGCTGGAAGGGCGGCATCGGCACCTCCTCGCGCAAGCTCGAAGCGCGATATGGCGGCTACACCGTCGGCGTGCTCGTGCAGACGAACTATGGCGGCGTGTTGACGATGGGCGGCGCGCCGGTTGGAAAGATTCTCGGGCGGTATTCCTATAGGCCAACAGGCCAGCAGGCTGGCGGGCTGGCAACGACAGACGATCGTGGCGACGGGTCGTGCATGATCGTGGTGGCGACCGATGCGCCGATCGACTCGCGCGATCTGAAGCGGCTCGCGGCTCGCGCGGTGTTTGGGCTGGCGCGCACGGGATCGTCCTACAGCAACGGCAGTGGCGACTTCGCGATCGCGTTTTCCACCGCCGCTGATCTGCGAACCCGCGTGGGCGTGTCAACCGCGCAGGCACGGACACTACTGCCGACTGACGGTGTGTCGCCTCTCTTTCAGGCCGCGTTGGAGGCGACCGAGGAAGCCGTCTACAACTCGCTGCTCAGGGCCACTTCGGTCACCAGCCGCTTCGGCACGGTCGAGGCCCTGCCGATCGATCGCATAAAGGAAATCTTGGGTAGGTATCCACGAAACTAATACTGTTTGGGCTGTGATAAGCTCTCCTTTAACGATGTTCGCGGTCTTCATTCCCACTCTGCGTGTCCTGGCAGGCGTCCTTAGCCTGATTAGCCTTGGACTATCAAACAGCGCGGGATGATGTAACCCAGAAACAACAGAGACACAAAGGGCCATCTCCCGCAGGGGTGATGGCCCTTTCGCTTTAGGCCGATACGAAGGAACAGATCATGGAAGCCGGAAATATTGCACGAGTGTGGAAGGACGGGCGGCTGCAGCAGGCCGACAGGAACGACGCGGCCCTGTCGTCGCTGTGCCAGGCGGTGGAGCGCGCAATGCGCGAACATCCACATGCGGGTGTGCGCGCGGTCGTCCTGATGGTCGATCAACCGGGTGCACGCCCGGAACCAGCGGTGACGCCGGTCCCGGTTTACGTGGACGTGTTCGAGTCAGGCTTCACCCATGACTCGGGCTACGGCTACGGGGTCTAACTAACCCGCAACTGGTTCGGGCGCGGGCTGGGCCACGGGTTCGAGGAAGGGCATGCGGGCGCGGAGCTTTGCGCCCACCTGCTCAATCTGGTGCTCGCGCTTCTTCTCACGCTCCGCCTGGAACCAGCCGCTCTTCGTCTGTTGCGCCAGCTTCTCCGCGTAGGCGCCTGAGCGGATCTCCGCCAGCATCTTCCGCATTTCAGCCTTCGTCTGTTCGGTGACGATGCGCGGGCCGCCGCTGTAGTCGCCGTGCTCCGCGGTGTCGCTGACGGAGTAGCGCATGTAGCCGAGGCCGCCGCGATACATCAGGTCGACGATCAGTTTCAGTTCGTGCAGGCACTCGAAGTAGGCGATCTCGGGCTGGTAGCCGGCCTCGACCAGTGTCTCGAAGCCTGCGCTCACCAGCGCGCTCACGCCGCCGCAAAGCACCGCCTGCTCGCCGAACAGGTCGGTCTCACACTCCTCCGAAAACGTCGTCTCGATGACACCCGCGCGGGTGCAGCCAATGCCCTTGGCATACGCTACCGTCGCGGCCCGCGCGTTGCCGGTGGCATCCGCGTGAATCGCCATCAGGCCGGGCACGCCGGCGCCTTCCTTGAACACTTCGCGGACGCGATGGCCCGGCGCCTTCGGCGCCACCATCGACACGTCCACGCCCGCCGGCGGCGTGATCCAGCCGAAGCGAATCGCGAAGCCGTGCGCGAACATCAACATCTTGCCCGGCGTGAGGTGCGGCTCGATGTGCTGCTTGAAGAGATCCGGCTGCACCAGGTCGGGCACCAGGATCATGATCACGTCGGCCCACCTGGCGGCATCGGCCGGCGCCAGCGGCGTGAAGCCGCCCTGTTCGGCGGCCTTCCAGCCGCGGCTGCCCGGACGGACGCCGACGCGCACGTCGGCGCCGCTGTCTTTCAGGTTCAGCGCGTGCGCGTGGCCCTGCGACCCGTAGCCCATGATCGCGACCTTGCGCGCGAGGATGGGTGAGAGGTCGACGTCTGCATCGTGAATCATTTTCGCCATGGTCTGCCTACTGCTCCTTCGCTTGGGACGTCCAGTCTTCTACCGCGAGCACGCCAACCTGCCGCTCGAGGAGCGACACGATGCGCGCGGCCGTCTGGTCGGAACTGTCGAACATGATGGTGGCCTGCACTGTTTCGCGATCGTGCGAGGCCACCGCGGTGAATGCTTCGGCGCGCACGCGCTGCCGCCGCAGGATGCCGGCCACGCGGTCGAGGGCGTCGATCTCGTGCTCGTAGCGAACGACGATGGTGCGCGGCCGTGGTTCGTCGGTTCCGGCCGCCGGGTTACTGGTCATCACGCGTCGGCTCCTGTCTCGGTGAGTGACACGGCGCCT
>DATMJU010000038.1:0-3420 GCA_035553795.1 Vicinamibacterales bacterium | reverse complement strand
GGGTCGACTGGTTCAATCATCGGCGGTTGCTCGAGCCAATCGGCTATGTGCCACCTGCCGAGTACGAAGAGCGCTATTATGCGCAGGCTGCTGTGGCCTGACTCACACTAATTGCCCTCTCAGATTCCCGGTACGGTTCATTGGGTTCGATGAACGCATTGTAATTCGACGAGTCACTGACCGTCGCCGTACACTGATTGAATCGTGTTTACGTGATTACTGAGCCGACGAAGATTCATGCCGATCAATGACCGGCGCGACGCAATCATAGCGTGGGTCGCGCCGGACGAGATGTCCCCGGCTCGACTCCGGTGACGACGAGCGTGGATGTCGTTCCGACGTTCTCCATGTCAATAGCGGGCAGGAGACGCGCCGTTCCCGTGAGCCGGTTGCGGTTCAGCGAGAAGGCTGCTATTTCGCCTGGTCAGGCCTCGCGGCGGTGGCGTTCCGCCAAACGGGCCACTGGCCAGGCGCAGTGACGGACGTGTTGGCGGTTTCCGGCTCCCCTACCGTCGGCGTTTCACTGTGCCCCACGCACTCTGCCGCCGACAGCGTGCGGCTAAATCTGTGGCTGCTCGATCGTGGCGGTTGACGCGAAAGCCTGTCGTTTCCGATCGGCCACATTGTCACAGCGGCTGCGACGTCGTTCGCGGTCTACCAGATGGTACCCGGGACGACGACGGCCACACGCCTGTTGCTTGCCTACGCCATCGTCGCGACCGTGTATGGCCGGGCACTTTGCCGAAGACGTGCGCCAGCCACGAGTGTCAAATCAAATGAACCGCGTTGCCGCCGTCGTCCATCGGTGAATCTGTCCGGGTCGTTGTTCTCGATGACTCCACCGTTCGGCGTGCTTCCGCCGCTCTCGACTGACGAGCAGTATGCTCTGGCCGCCGTTAAGGCTGGGATAAGATGCGCTCACTAGACTGCTTCCACGGCAACAATGGAGGCAGTCATGAACAAGCACAACGCTACTTACCCACCACCACCCTTGCACCTCACCAACCGCATATTGGCGGTGGTGGACGACGCCGAGAGTGTCCGCGAGATTCTCGATGACCTGGCCGTATCCGGCGTCGCCGGGCACGTGACGGCACTGAGTGGAGCGGATGGTGTGGCGTGGATTGACGAGGAGGGTCTGCATGGCGGCAGGCTTACACGGTTCGTTCGCGGCTTGCAGCGATGGTCGGTTGAGGGCCACCATCTGCACCGGTATGCCGCCGAATTGGCGAACGGTCGCTATGTGATCGACGTTCACACGCCTCCGTTCATCGCCGGCGAGCGTACCCTCACGGTACTACGCGATCACCACGCGCATTTCATCAATGCGTACAACCAATGGACCATCGAGTCGCTCGCTGTGTAATCTTGGGCGATCACGCAAGCTTTACGGGAGGGCTCCTGACCATGCGCGTGCTGGTGGTCGAAGATGATCGGTTGCTTGGCGATGCGCTACGCGTCGGTCTCGCTCAGCGCGGCTTTGATGCCGACTGGGTGACCGACGGCGGCGCGGCGTTGGTGGCGCTACGCACCGAGCCATTCTCGGCCGTCGTGCTCGATGTGGGGTTGCCGGTGCTCGATGGACTCGAAGTACTGCGCAAAGCGCGTGCTGAAAAGACCACAGTACCCATCCTCGTCCTGACGGCGCGCGACGCCGTTCGCGAACGCGTCAGCGGACTGGATCGGGGCGCCGATGATTATGTCGTGAAGCCTGTCGATCTGGATGAATTGGCGGCCCGGCTGCGGGCGCTGATCAGGCGGTCGAGCGGCGCGCCTGGACCGGTGCTCCGCGTGGACGAACTGTCGCTGGATCCGTCGGCACGCAGCGTGGCGTTCGATGGACGACCGGTTCAACTCCAGGCCAAGGAGTTCACGCTGCTGCAGGAACTGATGCTGAACGCCGGACGCGTGCTGTCGCGCGAACAACTGGAGCAGCGATTGTACGCATGGGGGGAGGAAGTGGAGAGCAACGCCATCGAGGTGCACATCCATCACCTGCGCCGCAAATTATCGCCGGGCGTGATTACGACCGTGCGGGGCGTCGGCTATGTCATACCGAAGGCAGGAGATGAGTAGTACAGCGAAGGTCCCGCAGGCTTCGATCCGGCGGCGTCTGCTCCGCAACCTAATCGGCATCGTCCTCGTCACGTGGATCCCGGCTGGGGTAGTCAGCTACTTCGATGCGCGGCGTGAACTGGGGAATCTGCTGGACGCGCACCTGGCACACACCGCCTCGATATTGATAGCGCTCGGCGGTGACGATCTCGAGAAGCTCGAGAAAACGCCGCAACTACACCGCTATAGCCATGACATGTCGTTTCAGATCTGGGAGAGCGGCGTGGCTTTGCGGGAACATTCGCTCGATGCGTCGATGATTGGCCGCTTTTCACCGGTCTTGGACGGCTTCAGCGACATGACCATCAATGGTGTCCGCTGGAGAATTTTCAGCCTGCGGGATCCTCAGACACAGCGTCTCGTGCAAACGGCTGAACGGCATGACGGTCGCAATCGCCTTGCCGGAGCCATCGCGACCGACGTTACGTTGCCGATCGCCGTGGCGCTGCCGGTCATGGGCACCCTGCTATGGATCGGCATCGGCCGCTCCCTGCGGGCATTGAGCGCTGTCAGCCGGGAGCTGGCCGCGAGAGCACCAGACACACTCACAGCTCTCAACGTTGACGCGGCACCCGAGGAAATCCGGCCGCTGGTCGATAATCTGAACCAGCTGTTTGCACGTGTCGACAGCCTGCTCGAACGCGAGCGGCGATTTACCGCCGACGCCGCGCATGAGCTGCGTACCCCGTTGGCAGCGATGCGTGCGCAGGCGCAGGTGGCGCGAGGCGCTGACGCGGATGAGGAGCGGACGCGGGCCCTCAATGGCGTCATCGCCGGTAGCGATCGCGCCTCGCGTCTTGTCGATCAACTGCTGACGCTGGCGCGCGTGGATCAGCAGGTCGAGATAACGCAGACAGCGGCCCTTGACGCGGTGCTCGCCGCGACCGTCGCCGACATCGCGGCCGCGGCACGCTCGAGCAACGTGGCGATCGAACTGACCGAAAGCGGCCCCCTCCTCGTTCATGGTGATAGCGCACTGTTGCGCATCCTATTCCGCAATCTCCTCGACAACGCCGTTCGCTACAGCCCGCCGCGCACCGTCGTTCACGTCGTCGCCGTTCGCCGTTCGGCGAGAGCGGATGTCGTGATCACGGATGAAGGTCCCGGCGTTGGCGTAGAAGCGTTGCAGCAGTTGGGTCGCCGCTTCTACCGGCTCCCTGGTACCACCGAACCCGGCAGCGGCTTGGGACTTTCCATCGCCACGCGCATCGCGGAACTGCACGGAGGGACCATCACCTTTGCCGCGCCGCCGACCGGTCGAGGGCTGGTGGTGACAGCGTCCTTCCGGCTGAGCAATTCCTGAGG
>DATMJU010000037.1:0-4177 GCA_035553795.1 Vicinamibacterales bacterium | reverse complement strand
GCTCGACCTCCTGACCGCCGACCACGTTGTGGATGCCGTAATGACGCGCCAGCCGTTCGTTCACGAACGTGTAGTCGGCGGTCAGGAGGTCGAGCAGGCTGCGATCCTCGCGCACGAGGCTCTCGAAGAACAGCTTCGTCTCGGTGCGCATCGCCTCGGCGAGGTTCTCGTCGAAGTTCGGGTAGAAGTTCGGATCGGGACGGACCTTCTCGACGTCCTGCAGGCGCAGCCACTGCGCGGCGAAGCGCGACGCGAGCGCCTCGGAGCGCGGATCCGCGAGCATGCGGCGGGCGTGCTTCTCGAGGCCGGCGGGGGTCGACAGTTCCCGGCGCTGGGCGGCGGCAATCAGATCCTTGTCCGGCGGCAGGCCCCACAGGAAGAACGACAGGCGCGACGCCAGGTCGATGTCGGCCACGCGGTAGGTGCCGCCGCTGCGCGCGTCTGTGGGGGCGCGCTCGAGCCGGAAGATGAAGTGTGGGCTCGACAGCACCGCTTCAACCGCGGTGCGGACGCCCAGCTCGAACCCGCCCTTCGCCGCGCCCGATTCGTAGAACGGCATCAGGCGATCGACCTCGGTGCTGGTCAACGGACGACGGTAGGCGTCGGCGCCGAGGCGCGTGATGATTTGGCGCGCGCACGCCGGCTCGTCGGCCTTCGACGTCGGGCGGCAGGAGAAGATGCGCTGCCGGCTCGCCGTGTTCGAGATACCGACCGCCTTGATTGGTCCGCGGATCACGAGATCCGCCATGTGCGGCAGCGTGGTGATACCGCTGCCGCCGGATCCGCCGCCGGCATACGACCACTCGTGCGGCTTGATCAGGTCTTCGTAGGGGCCGTCGAGCTTGCGGACGAAGGCCGCAGCGACCTTGTGCTGGCCGGCTTTGATGAAAATCGGCTCGGTGCGGTGCGGAGTCTGGCCGCGGCCGTCGGCGCCGGCCACGTTGAGCAGCTCGTACTCGACGACCGCCACGCGCTGGCCGTCGATCGAGACGTCGATCTGTTCGAAGCGCGTGTTCTCGCCCGAATTGAACGTCATCTCGAACTGGTACTCGCCATCGGCCGGGAACACGTGCGACACCACCATGCCGCCGCGCGTGCCGTACGGCGCGCCCGGCACGCGGTCCCAGGGATGCTGCGACGCGTAGGTGGAGTTCGTGTAGGTGTGATCGATCGCCGGCGCGTTCTTGTCGCCGACCGCGAGGCGGCTAATGTCGGCAGCGGCGTTCAAGTACGCCTCGAGCAGCGTCGGCGACAGCGCCTGTTCGTCGGCGATGTTGTCGAAGTTCGCGCTCATGGTGTCGTTCGGCAGCCACTTGGACGAGTCGACCTCGAGCGCGAGCAGATCCTTGATGGCGCGCGCGTACTCGGGACGATTCAGGCGCTGGAACGGACGGCCGCCCGGATTCGGGTTCGCCTTCGCGTGCGCATCAATCGTCGTCTCGAGCGTGTTGATGAAGGCGGAATAGGTCGCCGGGTCAGGACGCGGCATGCCCGGCGGCGGCATCATGCTCGCCTGCAGCTTGCGAATCATCTTCTCGGCCACGTCGGCCTGCTCGGTGAGCTTCGCCATGTCGAACGACGCGAGCGTGAGATTGCCGGCGCGTTCCTTGTTCCGATCGTTATGGCAGTTGATGCAGTACTTCTTGACGAGACCGTTGTAATCGGCGTGCGACGCGGATGCGGCCGCCGCTTTCGGCGCAGACGCGATCGGCTTCGCCGTCTGCGGCGCGGCGGTGCGTGACGGCGCTATGGCGTTCGCGGGTTTGCCCTCCGTCGCCTTGGCGGGCGAGGGTGCTTGTGCCGCGAGTGCTGTGACGAGTGCCAGGACTGCCGATGCAGCTCCAAGCGAAACAATGCCGGCGCTTTTCATTTCTAACAACCCCACGCGAACGACGGGCCATGATCACCGTAGAGCTAACTCGGCGACCTAGTCCCGATAAGCCGGAAATATACACCTAATCGCCGCTAAGCATAGATGGGGCAAGAAGATATGACCTTTCGAGACATTCGTACACAAGGCCCCAGGTCGCGTGATTCGCGCGTTTTAGGTTAAACGACCGTTCAAATCTTCGTATTTGGGTGATTTCCGCGAGATCTTCGCCGAAGATTGGGGGCCGTGCACCCTTGGCGTCGTTTCTGGTCGGTTCTCGTGGCGGCCCTGCTGACGGCGTCCGGAGTGGCCTGCGCCGATGGAGCCCGGCCCCATTCCGCCGGGAGCTCGGACCCTGCGCGCGCACCCCTCACGTCCGAATTCGTCCTGATCTCGCCCCTGGGCGCAAGCGATCAACTGCGGGAATTCGTCTGGCAGAGTCCCATTCGCGCCGATCGGTATCGTGTCACCGTGCGTCGGGGAACGACGATCGTGTGGCAGAGCGAATCGAAGACGCTTCGCATCGCGCCTCCAGTGTCCGGAACGATCGAGCGGGATGTGCAGTACGAGTGGCAGGTCGAGGCACTGGATCGCGAAGGGCTCGTCAGCGGGACATCGCCGGCGAGCACCTTCGTGATCTACTAGCGCTTACTTCTTCAGCGCTTACTTCTTCGTCGCGGTCATCGCCGACGGGGACGAGAACTTGATGGTGTTGCCATCAACCATGCCGGTCCACTTCTGGGTTCCGGCCGTGATGGTGATTTCGTTGCCACGCAGGCGGCCCTGGATCGCCTGGTTGCCCAGCGTTCCGGTCAGCATCTGGAAGTTCTGCGTCAGCGTCAGCGCGCCGTTCGGCGTGCTCCACGTGCCCGCCACCTTTGCGGGAACGATCCAGAACAGCGCCGTGCACCAGCTGCTCGAGCAGCCATCGGTGATCGTCGCGGTCTCGTCAGCCTGCCAGTCTTCCATCGTGAAGGTGTTCGACGCGATGCGCGTGCCGGGCTTCATGTCGAGAATCTTCGGACGCAGCTTGATGTTGATCGAGGGCAGCAGGAACATCGTGACGACGTTGGCCTTCGAGAAATCGGTCTCGAACAGGTCCGCCTTCACAAACGTCGCGCGATCGGCCACGCCGGCCGCCTTCGCGTTGTTCTGCGAGAGCGTCACCATGTCCGGGTTGTACTCGATGCCGAACGCGCGCGCGCCGCGCTTCGCCGCGGTGATCACCGTGCGCCCGTCGCCCGAGCCCAGGTCGTACACGATGTCGTCCTTGGTGACCTTCGCCATGTCGAGCATCTTGTCGACAACGGCCTGCGGGGTCGGGACCCACACCACGTCCTTGCCGGCCTGTCCGACCTGCGGCTCGAACGGCTTCTGGCCGGTGGTCTGAGCAAACGCGACGTTCGCCGCAAGGGCGATCGCCGCTGAAAGTAGTGCAACTCGTCTCGTCATCAACTTCTCCATGAGTGATTAATGCTGCGCCTTCCGTGGCCCTGCTGAACTCTCGGCGGCCGTTACCCGGTACAAATGAGAGTCGGTTCTCAAAAATAGCGAACCGCTGGAAATACCCATCGAGGCCAGCAAGCCGCCATCCAGCGTATTGACGGCCAGCCTTCGAAATTCCCGGCCTGGTGCGACCACGACGGTCGCGCCCTGCTCAGCGAGAAAGTATATTCGCCCATCCGCAAAAACGGGCGAAGCGGAATATGTCCCACCCAGCCGCTGCTGCCACACGATGGTCCCGGTACGCGCATCAATACAGGTCGCGATGCCTCCGTCGTTTACCACGTAAAGCTCATCACCAACGATCAGTGGTGACGGGGTGAGGGGCGCGCCACGCTTCAGTGACCACGCTACGTGC
Source organism: Vicinamibacterales bacterium (assembly GCA_035553795.1). Classification (GTDB taxonomy): domain Bacteria; phylum Acidobacteriota; class Vicinamibacteria; order Vicinamibacterales; family UBA2999; genus 12-FULL-67-14b. Next base: position 446 of record DATMJU010000037.1, on the reverse strand, counting down.
GTCTTCGTCACGTCCCCCCTGCCGTCGGGACGCACCGCCAGCAGTTCGGGTTGTTGAAATCCGGTGCTGATGTACACCAGCCCGTGGGCGAACACCGGGCGCGGCACGTTGGAGAAACCCTCGTCGTAACGCACGCGCCAGATCTCCTTGCCGGTCGCCGGGTCGTACGCCCGCGCGCGAAACGCCCCTACGCTGATGACCTGGTCGCCGTCGCCAACGCGGATCACCAGCGGCGTCGTGTACGCCTGGTCGGACGGGTAACCGCGATTCGTCTTCCACTTCGTCTTGCCGGTCAGCTTGTCGAGAGCGATCACGAACGCGGCATCGCTGCCGTCGCAATTGAAGATCAGCAGGTCGCCATGAACAATCGGCGAGCCGCCGGCGCCATGCTGCGATTGATACTCGAAGCGGTTCTTCCACAGAATCTCGCCAGTCCACGAGAGCGC
>DATMJU010000036.1:0-4425 GCA_035553795.1 Vicinamibacterales bacterium | reverse complement strand
GATTCCGGTCGAAGAGCGCCGCATCTCGATTGATGAAGTGTTCGAGGCGCACGCCAGCGGCAGGCTGCAGGGCGCGGCCGGCATCGGCACCGCCGCGGTGATTGCGCCGCTCGGACGCCTGCGCCACAAGGATCGCGAGATCACGATCGCGAAGATGGGACCCGACTCGCCGCTGATGAAGGCCGGCGCGGAACTGGAAGCGATTCGCCTCGGCAAGGTCGCCGATCGGCACAACTGGCTGAAGGCGCTCTAATGCCCTACTTCGCGCTGCTGTACGACGTCGTCGACGACTTCACCACCAAGCGGACGCCGTTTCGCCCGGCGCACTTGAAGGAAGTCCGCGAGTCGCAGGCGCGCGGAGAACTGATCATGGCCGGCGCGCTGGCGGATCCCGCGGGCGCGCTGCTCGTGTTTCGTGCCGCGGATCGATCCGTCGCGGAGAATTTCGCCAAGGCCGATCCCTACGTCAACGAAGGCCTCGTGAAAAGCTGGAAGGTCCGCCCCTGGACCGTCGTCGTTGGGCAGGATCCGTCTGAGACGCCGCCCGGCGTTCCCGCCTAGCGCTGCAGTAGCGATTCGACCGAGTGCGCCTGGCCGTTCTTGATCACGGTCTTGACCTTCCGCGCATTCTTGATGTCAGCAAGCGGATCGCCGGTGACGATGACCAGGTCCGCGAGCTTGCCGGCTTCGATCGATCCCAGGTTCGCGCCTTCGCCCAGGGCCTCGGCGGCGCGAATCGTCGCGGTCTGCATCACTTCGAACGGGGTCAAGCCCGCGCCTTGAAAGATCTCCAGCTCGGCGTGATACGAGATCGAATACGGGAAGATCGGCGAGTCCGTGCCCGCAATCACCACTCCCCCGCCCTTGACGACGCGACGGACGAGATCCCCCATCGGCTTGAGCTGTGCGGCGAGCGCGTCCAACTGCGCCGGCGGTAAGGCGTTCTTCACCATGCGCTCCATCTCGGCAATGACCGATGCAGGAAACAGGGTCCGGAAGCGCGGGTCGTCGAGGACCGATGGATCGCGCGCGAGCTGCAAGCCGAACGCGCCACCGCTGATCCCGATCGTCGGCGTCAGCGTCATCTTCGATGCGATCAGCAGATCGGCCACGTCCTGGTAACTGTGGAATAGCGCGCTGACTTTCGGCGAGTAGCCGCGGCGGCTGGTGCCGCGAATGTGTTCGACGCCGTCGGCGCCGGCGGCCACCGCGGGATAGATCTCGTGAGACGTCACCGGCATGCCGTTGGCGTGCGCGAAGTCGATCACCTGCTTCTGCAGCCGGTCGTCGAGCCGCACGTACGTCTTGATCAGGTCGAAGCCCAACTGCGTGGTCTTCTGGAGTTCCTGCGGCAGCTGGCCGCCGCCTGCCAGCGGCACGCCGCCCGCGTAGTAAATACGTGAGCCATCGAAGGGACCACCGGTGGCGAACACGCGCGGGCCAACCCGTGTGCCCGATCCGAACGACTCTTTCTGTTCGAGTGACTCGTAGCCGTCGGACGCGGGATTGCGCACGGAGGTGATGCCGTACGCGAGAAAGATGCGGCCGAGCCGCTCGCCGTAGTCAGGACCGATGTGCGCGTGCATCTCGATCAGCCCGGGCATGACGACATCGGCGCCGGCATCGATCACGCTGCCGCTATGCAGGTCGGCGCGATGGTCAACGACCTGCTCGATGCGGTTGTCGCGAAGCACGATGTCGACGTTGGCGCGCAGCGCATTGGTCTTGCCGTCGAACATCCGCCCGGCATGCACCACCACGCGTCCCTGCGGCACGTGCGGCTGCCACGTCAGCGTGATCGGCACGTCAACGGTGCGGTTGTCGACGACATCAACGAGCTTCAGCCCCCGCGGCGTCTGGTACAACAGCCGCCGCGAATCAGCGGCCCACGACGGCGCGTTGGCGAGATCGTCAGAGAGGCGACGCGGCGCGCCGGTTGGGTCGCCGGTGGCGGTGGTCGGCATCACGTGAATCGCACCGTCCATCACGAATGCCATCTTCGAACCGTCGCGCGACCACACCGGCCCGTCGTTGGTGCGCGTGCCGATCGAATGATGCGGGACAGGATTCATCCGCCGTGGCGCGGCACCGGTCGTGGACACGAGCACCAGTTGGTTGGTGCCCTCGCGGAACCGCGTCGAGTACGGCTGTAACGCGGTGACCGCGATCCAGCCTTCGGGAGCCCACGTTGGCCGCCCGGTTTCGAACGTCCGCGCGTGCACCGGCTCGGCGCGACCCGTGATTGCCAGCGCGCCATCGCGATTGATGTACGCAATCTCGCTGCCGCGCGGCGACCAGGACGCCTTCGTCGCGCCTGACGCGACCTTCTTGTCTGCCCCGCTGGCGAGGTCACGCACCCAGAGGTCCATCGCGCCGTCGCGGTCCGACGAGTACGCGAGCGAGCGTCCATCGGGCGACCAGGTCGGGTTCATTTCCACGAAGCGATCGTTGGTGAGCCGCCGCGCCACGCCGCCGATCGGCGTGATCCACAGGTCGCCGACGGCGAGGAACGCGACCTGCGTGCCGTCGGGCGACAGCGTGGGCGACGTGATGCCGCGCACCGGCTGGGCGCTGCGCGAGTCGAAATCGCGCTTCATGGGCGCGTAGGCGGTGCGGGTGAAGGTGATCGCCGCCGCGAACTCGATCGTGGTGGCGGCGCTGCCGCCGATGGAGCGGCGCTTGATCTTGCCGTCGGCGGTGTAGATCACTTCGGTCGGCGACACCCACTGCGCGCGGAATGGGAACACATCCTCGTCGCTGGTGATTTCCTTTCCGTCCACAACCAGGTTGCTGCGGTTACCGGCGATCACGTTGTAGATCACCTTCGAACCGTCGGGACTCCACGACGGCGCACTCACCGCCCCCGCGGCCGGCGCAATCGATCGCTCGGCCTGTGTCGAGGTGTCGATCGCCCAGACGCGGCGTCGATCGTCACGTTCACTCACGAACGCGATCGAGCCATCGATCGGCGAATAGGCCGGCGAATAATCGTTCGCGGGATTGTTGGTGAGCTGGCGCACGGTGCCGCCAGTCACGTCGAGATCGAAGATGTCGTAATTGCCGGAGCGGTCCGACGAGAAGGCGATGCGGCTGCCGTCACGCGACCAGGACGGCTCGCGATCATCGAACGGCCCGGACGTGATCGCGCGCAGGCCGCTGCCATCCGCGTTCATGACGTAGATGTGCCACACCCCGTCGGCGTATCCCTGGAACGCGACCCGCCGGTTATCCGGCGCCCATGCCGGCTGGCGCGCATCGAGGAACTCCTCGGTGACCCGCGTCGCCGTGCCACCGCTCACCGGCAGCGTCCACAAACTGCCCTGCAGATCGATGATCAGCGTGCGTCCGTCAGGCGACACCGCAGCCGCCATGTTGGTGCCTTCGCGAAGCGTGACCGAGATGGCCTGCTGCCCGGATGTCGGTTGCGAGAGCAGCGCGATCGCGCCGGCCAGGACCAGTGATGCTGTTCTCATGATTGCGCTTTCGCAGCCAGCGCCTTGGCGATGACCTCGCCGTGGAAGCGGCCGTTCTCGATGAAGACGGTTCCCGTCCGCTTCCCGGCCACCTGCCCGCCGGCGACGTACAGACCGGGCACGTTGGTCTCGTACGTGTCGATGTTGTATCTCGGCGCCAGCGTCTCTGGGTTGATCTCCACGCCAATGCGCCGCATGAATTCCGGATCGGCCCGGTAACCGGTCAGCAGCAGGACTGCTTCCGCGGGAATCGTTGTCCCGTTGTCGAGCACGACCTCGTTGGAACGGATTTCCACGACGCTGGAGTTGAAGTGGGCGGCAATCGAGCCTTCCTTGACGCGATTCTCGATGTCGGGCTTCACCCAGTACTTCACCGACTCGCCGAATCCAGCGCCGCGATGCACCATCGTGACGTGACCGCCCGCGCGATAGATCTCGAGCGCCGCTTCGACGGCGGAGTTCTTGCCTCCGACAATGACGACGCGCTGCCGGTAGTGCTGGTGAGCTTCCTTGTAGAAGTGGCTGACGTGCGGCAGATCTTCGCCGGGCACGTTGAGCATGTTGGGCTGGGTGTAATAGCCCATCGCCAGCACCACCGAGCGCGCTTCGCGGACGCGGGTGACGCCACGGCTATTCCGCGTCTCGACGGCGAACGGCTCACCGGGGGCATCCGGCGGAGTCACGGCGGTGACCGCCTCGTAGAGCGACACCTGCAACTGGAATGTATCCACGACCTTGCGGTAGTAGCGCAGCGCTTCCGCGCGCGTTGGCTTGTCGAACGGCGTGGTCAGCGGGATGCCGCCGATCTCCATCAACTCCGGCGTGGTGAAGAACACCATATTGAGGGGGAACCGCGCGATGGCATCCACCAACGACCCTTGTTCGAGGACGAGGTAGTCGAGGCCGAAATGACGGCAGGCAATGGCTGTCGCCAGCCCGGACGGCCCGGCGC
>DATMJU010000035.1:0-12303 GCA_035553795.1 Vicinamibacterales bacterium | reverse complement strand
CCGCTTGCGGACCCTGATGAAGGCCGCGGCATGAGGGCTCGCACGGGGCCGGGCGCCACGCACGCTTCCAGCACAACCGCGCCCGCGATGACGAGGAGATGCACATGTTCGTCAACGTCCGTTTTTCATCAGCCTGTTAGGGGCTTAGGGTTGGGCTAGGGCTTCGTGCGGGAGGCGAGGACGGCCTTGATCAGCTCTTCGGGCATGGCCGGCATTTCGTCGCTCATCTCGTCGCAGGCAATCCTGCCGGCCTTGATGACGACCTCGTACTGCACCATGTACTCGTGGCAGTTCTTACATTTGCTGATGTGGTATTCGAAGTGAACGCGGTTCTCCTCCGGGAGCTCACCGCTCACGTAGTCGTTCAGGAATTCCGCGAGTTCCCGGCATTTCATGCGACACCGCTCCTGAAGTGGGGGGCCAGCAGCGTCCGCAACGCCTGGCGGGCGCGGTGCAGCCGGATCTTCGTAGCGTTGACGGACAAACCTAGCACGTTCGCAGTTTCCTCGGTGTCTAGTCCTTCGATGTCACGAAGCACGAGAACGGTACGGTAGCCCTCGGGAAGCGCGTCGATTTGCTTGCGAACCAGTTCGCGGTTCTCGGCCCGTTCCATGATCTTATCGACCGGCTCTTCCCAGCTCTTGAACCGTTCCTCGTGGTGCCCATCATCGAGGAACGAGGGCAACAGCGTCTCGATGGACTGTTCCGGCTTCCGCTTGCGGGTGCGCAGCTTCATCAGCGCGGCATTCACGACAATACGGTGGAGCCAGGTCGACAGCTTGGCGTTGCCCTCAAAGCGGTCGAGGCTGCGGAAGGCGTTCATGAACGCGTCCTGGACCACGTCCCGCGCGTCCTCTTCCGAACCCACGATGCGGCGCGCCACTGCGAGCAGGCGGCCGCCGTACGAACGGACGACCTGCTCGAACGCCGATTCCTCGCCGGCGCGCAGCTGTGCGACGAGTAGTGCTTCGTCGTCTACAGGGGTCGCGCTGGCCATGTTTTGAGCCTATCACACGCGCAACTATCGGATGGCATTGCAGTTGCAGAGTTCCGGCCGAGGCCCCCGTCGAATCCGGCAGGCCAGCTGATCAGACGATTGGATGACGAATGCTTGCCCACAACACCATGGCCGAACTGAACCCCTCGACCACGCCGGACATCAAACCGGCCAAACAAGGCTTCCGGATTCTCGTGGTCGACGACAACCACGACTCCGCGCTGAGCCTCGCCATGATTCTTTCGATCATGGGGCACGAAACGCGAACCGCTCACGACGGCGAATCCGCGGTCGTCACTGCGGAGAGCTTTCTCCCGGACGTGGTGCTGCTGGACATCGGCTTGCCGAAGCTGAATGGCTACGAGGTCGCACAGCGGATTCGTGAGCAGGCGTGGGGCACCTCGATGTTCCTGATTGCCGTCACCGGCTGGGGCCAGGAAGAGGATCGGCAGCGGTCAGCCGACGTCGGTTTGAACGCCCACATGGTGAAGCCGGTCGAGGCTTCAGCACTCGAAAAGCTTCTGATTGACCTCGCGCGCAAAGGCCACGGCGCCAAGCCGGCCTGAAACTCGCGCGCGCAATCCTGCCAAAGTACGTAAAATGCAGTCCTGTCATGGGCAGGTAGCTACACATGCGTACTTCGACCAATTCGCGTTTCCTCCTCGTATCATTCGCGGCCGCAGTGCTCGCGCTGGCCGTGCCGCGCGGTGAGGCGCCGATGCCGAGAGCCACTCCTGAATCCGTCGGAATGTCAGGCGCTCGCCTCGAGTCAGCCACGGCCATCCTGCGGCAATTCGTGGCCGATCGGAAGATCGCCGGCGCGGTTGCAGCGGTGTCGCGGCGGGGGAAGCTGGTCTACCTCGAATCCGCCGGCTTCCAGAACATGGAAACGCGAACGCTGATGACCGAGCGGTCGCTGTTCCGCATCTATTCCATGACCAAGGCCGTCACCGCCGTGGCGGTGATGATGCTGGTGGACGAAGGCAAGGTGGCGCTGACCGATCCCGCGTCGAAGTACCTGCCCGAGTTCAAGAACGTGATGGTGCAGGAGGGCGGAGCAGGCGCGCCGCGGAAACCGTCGCGCGAGATCACGGTCCGCGACCTGCTGTTGCACACCTCCGGACTGAGTCATCGCACCTCCGAGCTCTATCGCAACCTCAAGGTTCGTTCACGCGCGATTGCGCTGCCGCAGTTCGTGACCAACATCACCAAGGCGCCGCTCCTCGAAGATCCAGGCACGCGTTTCCGCTACAGCGAAGCCACAACCGTCCTTGGCCGCCTCGTCGAGGTGGTGTCGAAACAGAGCTTCGATCAGTTCGTGACCTCGCGCATCCTGCAGCCGCTTGGCATGAACGACACCACGTTCTGGGTGGACGGCGATGCGAAGGCCCGGCTCGCCGTGGTCTACCAGCGCGCGCAGGATGGAACGGTCGCGCCCTTCGAGATCGAGGAAATCCCGTTCACCGAGAAGCCGGCGTTGATGGAAGGCGCGGTGGGTCTGGTCTCGACGGCGGAAGACTTCATCAAGTTCAGCCAGATGCTCTTGAACAAGGGCGAGTTGGCCGGCGTGCGATTGCTCAAGGCGGATACCGTCGCCTCGATGACCGTGAACGCGCTGCCTGAAGCGGTGCTCGCGGCTAAGGGAGGCGGCACCGTCGGATGGGGCCTGGCCAACGTCGACGTGGTGGTCGGCGAAGGGTCCCGCGGATACCTTACGGCGATCGGTGAATACGGGTGGGACGGCTCGGCGGGAACCTTCTTTGCGGTTGACCCCTCAAAGGAGCTGGTCGTCACACTAATGTCGCAGAACCTGCCCGCCAACCCGGAGCAATTGCGTCAGAAGTTCAAGGCGGCGGTCATACAAAGTGTTATTCAATAAGGCGTTGAATGAACTGCCTGACAGTTGGCCTCCTCGCTCTCGCGACATGCCTTGGCGATCCGGACCCGGCGGTCCGCGACAAGATCGCCTTTGAGCGTTTCAGCGTCGCCATGCGCGGCGGCCAGGTCGATCTCGACACCCTCGCAGCGATTCGAGAACAACTCTTGAAGATGATGGGCGCGCCGGACCCGCAAGGTTTTCAGCGCCCATTCGCGATCCTCACGCTCGCTGAAGTCGCCCGCACCGATCGCGTCAAGGCGTGGATGAACGACGCCGATCGCGACACGCTGGTGAACGCCGCGGCCAATTACCTGTCAACGCTTACCGACTATCGCGCCTTCACGAACAAGGAAGGCTTCCGGCACGGTGTGGCGCACGGCGCAGACCTCGCAATGCAGCTCGCCCTGAATCCCGCGGTGTCCAGGCCTCAGCTCGATCGCCTGCTGTCCGCCATCGCGGTGCAGGTGGCGCCAAAGGCGGACGTCGCGTACTGGGCCAGCGAGCCGGATCGGCTCGCCCGGCCGGTGATGTTCATCGCGCAGCGCAAGCTGCACACGGACGCTGAATGGAAGTCATGGTTCGAGACCGCCATGAATCCAGCACCGATGGCTGCGTGGAGTGCGGCGTTTGAATCAGAGCTCGGTCTCAAGAGACGTCACAACGCGCGCGCGTTTCTACTCAGCATCTACGCCACGGCCGTCACGAGCGAGGATGCCGGAATCAAACAGTTGCTCGGTCCGGTTCGCGATTCGCTGAAACTCGTGCCTTAGGCTTGCCCGCCGTCTTGTCCGCCGTAGCCTTGGCGAAGGCGGAGGCTTGGCAAGGCGGGCACACTCCTTGCTCCCTGCAGGAGCATGACTTTCCGCCATATTCTGACCGCCGCCTGTGCCGTAGCGTGTTTTGCCGTCCCCGTCAGCGCTCAGAAGAAGGCTGCGCCGCCCAAGCCGGACATGCTGCCCGTGCAGGTGTTCCTTGATCGCGCCGGCTTCTCGGTGGGCGAGATCGATGGTGTGGGCGGTCCCAACACCGATCGCGCGATCGCCGCATTCGAAGCCGCGAAACAGACGACGGTTGCGGCCGCGCAAGGGGCGGCGACTGACCCGCCGACGGTGAGCTATACCATTACCTCGGACGATCACGCCAAGCCGCTCACGCCAAACATTCCGAAGGACATGATGGCCAAGGCGAAGCTCAAGAGGCTCGATTACTCAACGGTCGTCGAGATGCTCGGTGAACGCTTTCATGCCTCGCCGGCCCTGCTGAAGAAGCTGAATCCGAAGTCGCAGTTCGCCGCGGGTGATCAGATCACTGTGCCCAACATCCAGGTGGTCTCGACGGCCGAATCCAAACCGATTCCCGACATCGTCGTCACCGTGTCGAAATCCAAGTCGACGCTGACGGTCACCGATCCTGCAGGCGCGATCTTGATGCATGCGCCGGTGACCAGCGGCAGCGAACACGACCCGCTGCCAATTGGGTCGTGGATTGTGAACGCGGTCGCGCGCAACCCGGTGTTCAACTACAATCCCGATCTTTTCTGGGATGCCGACCCGAAGCACGCCAAGGCAAAGATCCCTGCTGGGCCCAACGGGCCCGTCGGCGTGGTATGGATCGACATCAGCAAACCGCATTACGGCATCCACGGCACGCCTGAGCCTGGAACGGTCGGACACACCGAGTCCCACGGCTGCGTGAGGCTCACCAACTGGGACGCCCTTAAGCTCGCCGCAATGGTGGGCAAGGGCACTAAGGTGGAATTTGTCGAGTAGAGAGACGACCGGCCTGCCCCCCGCAGGACCGTCGAAGGTGGGGCGCGACCGATCCTGGATCGCGTTCGCCGCGGCGCTTGGCTTCCTTGCCGGCATGCTGGTGATGGCGGCGCTGGTCACCATCTTCCCGACGGGCGTGTCCGCCGTCACCCAGCCGCTGGCCGTCTCGAGCGACGGCACGGTCGTGGTCAAGACCTCGAAAGACGAGCCGTCACCGGTGACGCCTCCGCCACCTGCCTCCGCGCCCACCGCCGTGAGCAGCGCCAGCGCCGTCGAGGAGTTGCGGAGCCGCGGCCTTGCGTTGCCGGTCGAAGGGCTCAAGGCCAATCAATTGCGAGACACCTTCAATGAGATGCGCGGAGCGTCGCGGCGTCACGAAGCCCTCGATGTGCTGGCGGCCCGCAACACGCCGGTCATCGCAGTCGAAGACGGCAAAATCGCGCGCCTGTTCTTGAGTGACGCCGGCGGCATCACGATTTATCAGTTCGATCCGTCAGAGACCTACGTCTACTACTACGCGCATCTCGAGCGCTATGCAGCTGGACTCAAGGAAGGGGACACCGTCAAACGAGGACAGGTGATCGGCTATGTCGGCACGACGGGCAACGCACCGCCCGACACCCCCCATCTTCATTTCGCGATCTTTCAGATGACGAGCGAGAAGAAGTGGTGGCAGGGTACGCCGATCGATCCCTACTCGGTCCTCAAGTAGGTCGCGCGCGTTTCGTCGAGGCTCTCGACGATGCGCGCCGCGAAGGCCGCTGGTTGGATGACCTTGGCGGCGGCACCAAAGCCCATTACCCACGCCTGCAGTTCCCAGTCGATCACGACGTTCATCGTCAAGCGAATGCGTCCGCCGGCAAGTTCCTCGATCTGCTGCGACGCATGGAACTCGCGCTCGCGCACGTAGGGCGCTTCTGCCGCGGTGAATTCGATCACCACCGTCTCAGGGGTGCCGGAGAACGCGCCGAGTGAATTCGCAAACACATCCCCGGGGCCGTCAACCGGGCTGAAGCTCTCTTCGAGGCCGACCGCCTGCTCGATGCGCTGCACCGCGAACGTGCGCATCTCGCTGTAGTCCGGCACGAAGGCCTGCAGATACAGGCCGCCCTGGGCGTAGGCCAGCCGGTACGGTTCGACGATGTAGTCCTTGACCTGCTGGCTGGAGAACGAGTGATAGCGCATGCGAACGCGGCGGCGCCCCAGGATGGCTTGCATCAGCGCATCGACCGACTTGGCGGCGCCGGCGCCCCGCGGGCGTGACGCATGCTCCTTCGCGCCAAGCGCGTCGGGCAAGGTTTCGATGAACTTCCACATCGACGGGGGAAGGGCGTCGTAGAGCTTGTCGAAGGCGGAGGCGAGGCTCTCCCTGAAGGGTCCCCCCGCGACGGCCGTCAGCACGGTGCGGCTCAAGTGCAGCGCGCAAAGTTCCGAGAGTGAGAAGCCTGCCGCTGCAACCCCCCGAAACACCTCCCGGTTGAGGACGAAGATGGTCTTGCCGTCCCGTTTGGATGTCTCAATGGGAAATCCTGCCTGGGTCAGGGCGTCGAAATCCCGACGAATGGTCCGGTCGCTGACACCGTCACCCGCTTCGGACTGAGCCTCAGCCAGGGTCAACCCCCTGGCTCGGCCCTCCAAAGCCAGCAAAAGCCGCCATTGTCGAACGATTTCGCTATGTCGCTCCATTAGCTAGAACAGTTTACCCGGAGTGGTACGAAACATGCAGTCATGTGCAATCAGGTGCAGTACTAGGTAACGGAAACGTAGCGGTTGCGGCCTCTGACCTAACCTGTCAGGGGCGCCACTTAAGGTGAGTGTCATGACGATTCGCATTCGATTCCGCCGTCCCGCTCCCGTCGCTCGGAAGGTCTGCAAGCACTGTGAGAACCGCCGGGCGCTGTTCCGCCAGGAAGGCATCATGAAGTGGGATCCCTACTACGCCCTTTGCTACAAGTGCTACCAGCGCTACTTCACTCGCGCGCAGGGCGTACAGGAAATGCCGGCCGCAGCGGCCACTGCCGCTGATCGCCGTCATAGAACACCCGCTCTAGAAACAAACCTGCAGCCGGCGCAGTAAGCGGCGCGGCTGCCGTGGTCCACACATCGTCGGGGTCGACGTGGCCTTTGCCGACCTCGACGAGGACGCCGACCATGCGGCGCACCATCTTCCAGATGAAGTGCGAGCCGCCGACGCGCACGAGGATCAAGTCGCCGTCCTCGCCGATGGTCATGTCGTCCACGAGGACCTCGGTCGATTTCTCGTCCGGGTCATCGTCGCTGAACGCCTGGAAGTCATGCATGCCCGTGAAGCGTGCGGCGGCTGCGCGCATGCGATCGAGATCGAGCGGCTCTTTCACCCACCACACGAATGGCTTCGCAAACGCGCTGCGCCGCCGCGCAACCTGATAGAGATAGCTTCGCGCCACTGCGCCGTGCCGGGCATGAAAGCGATGGGGCACAGTGTCCACCGCGAGGACGTGAATGTCCGCGGGGAGGCCATCATTGATGCCGCGCCGCAATGACTCGGCGGGCAAGGGCTTGCGCACATCGAGGTGCGCGACCTGCCGCAGCGCGTGGACGCCGGCGTCCGTGCGGCCGGAGCCCATGAACTCGAACGTCTTGTCGCGCGTCAGCTCGCCGATCGCCCGTTCGATCTCGCCCTGGACGGTGCGCGCGTTCTTCTGTTTCTGCCAGCCGCTGTAGCGCGTTCCCGCGTATTCGATCGTGAGCTTGTACCGTGGCACTCACCGTATGATAGTCGCGCATGGGCGCGGACGCGCCCGAAGGCAACAGGGCGCGGACAGACGCGCCCGGAGACACCATGAGCCATAAACCCGTGCACGCCGAGAATCTTCCGAAACCTGTTGGCCCGTATTCGCCGGGCATGAACTTCGACCGCTTGATCTTTGTCTCTGGCCAGGGCGCCACCGATCCGGCGACCGGCCAGCTCGCCGGAGCGGACGTCGAGACGCAGACGGAGCAGTGCCTGAAGAACTTGCAGGCGATCCTGCGCGCGGGCGGCTCCGATCTGCAGCACGTCTTGCGCTGTGGCGTGTTCCTGCTCGACATGAAAGAGTTCAAGCAGATGAACGCGGTCTACGCGCGCGTGTTCGGCGATCACCGGCCGGCGCGCACCACGATCCAGGCGGCGGGTCTCCCCGGGGACGGACTCAGGGTCGAAATCGACTGCATCGCCTACGTCCCATAGGCACTGGTACAATTGGCGGATGACGCAATTCATCCGCCGCAGCGTGGCCGTCCTGGCCATCTTCGTCGTCCTGCCCCTGACCGGCCATGCCAATGAAGGCTTTTGGCCGTTCAATCGCATCCCCAGGGCGGCGATCAAGCAGGCGCTTGGCGTCGACTTGTCGGACCAGTGGATCCAGCGCGTGCAGCAGGCGTCGGTGCGGTTCCCGAGCGGATCGGGATCGTTCATTTCGCCGGACGGATTGGTGCTGACCAATCACCACGTCTCGCTCGACCTGCTGCACAAGCTGAGCACGCCTGAGAAAGATTACGCGTCGAAGGGATTTGTCGCGGCGAACCGGGGCCAGGAGATCAAACTCGGCGATCTCGAGTTGATGTCGCTGCAGAAGATCGAGGATGTCACCGGGAAGGTCAACGAAGCGGTGAAAGCGGGGATGTCGCCGGCCGAAACGCTCGCGGCGCGACGCGCGGCGATTGCGGCCATCGAGAAGGACGCGCAGGACAAGACCGGCCTCGAAGCCGAGATGGTCACGCTCTACCAGGGCGGCCAGTACCACCTGTATCTCTACAAGAAGTTCACCGACGTGCGCCTGGTGTTTGCGCCGGAATTTGATGCCGCATTCTACGGTGGCGATCCCGACAACTTCACGTTCCCGCGCTATTGCCTCGATATGACGATCTGGCGGGTGTACGAAGATGGCAAGCCGTATCGCGCGCCCAGCTACCTGCCATGGTCCACCGCCGGCGTGAAAGAGGGCGATGCCGTGTTCACCTCGGGCCACCCCGGCGCGACGCAGCGTCTCAACACCGTGGCGCATCTCGAGTTCCTGCGCGACCACGCGCTGCCGCTGTCGATCGACGCGTTCTCGGCGATCCGTAACGCGCTCGATGCGTATTCAAAGACCGGCGCCGAGCAGGCGCGCCAGGCCAACGACGATTTCTTCAGCATCGAGAACTCGCTCAAGTCGTGGAAAGGCCAGATCGGCGGTCTACGCGACGCGGCGACGATCAACAAGAAGCGCGCCGACGAGAAGACGCTGCGCGATCGCGTCAACGCCAACGCCGACTTGAAGGCGAAGTACGGCGATGCGTGGGACAAGGTGGCCGCGGCCCGCGCCGGCCTGCCGCCCTACAACAACGAGCGCGTGGTGTTCGAGCAGGGGCTTGGCTTCTACACGTCCTACTTCACGCTGGCGCGGACGCTGGTGCGGTGGAGCGACGAGAGCAGCAAGCCCAATGGGCAGCGCCTGCCCGAGTATTCCGAGGCCCGCAAGGCCGCGATCGAACGGCAGATGGCGTCGGAATCGCCGATCCACGCAGGAGCTGAGCAGGCCAAGCTCGAAGCGACGCTGGGCGTGATGGTGAAGATGCTCGGCGCCGACCACGCCCTGGCAAAGCAGGTTCTCGCCGGCAAGACGCCGAAGGCACGCGCAGCGGAACTCGTGGCCGGCACCAGGATGGGCGATGCCGCCGTCCGCAAGGCGCTGTTCACCGGAGGCAGGGCCGCGGTAGCGGCGTCAAAAGATCCGTTCATCGAACTGGCCCGGCTGGTCGATGCGCGCGCCCGGGAACTGCGCACCAAGTACGACAACGAAGTGCTGGCTGTCGAACGCGACGCCTATTCGAAGATCGCGCAGTCGGTGTTCGCCACCCAGGGCGACGCGGCGTATCCGGACGGGACGTTCACGCTGCGCCTGTCGTACGGGCAGGTGAAGGGCTACATGGAGAACGGCAAGCAGGTCTCGCCGTTCACCGAGATCCGCGGGCTCTACGTGCGCGGCGACGAGCACAAGCAGAAGCCGCCTTACAAGATTACGGACTCGTGGATGAAGGCGCGCTCGGCCGTGAAACCGACGACGCCCTACAACTTCGTCAGCACCAACGACATCGTCGGCGGCAACAGTGGTTCCCCGGTCATCAACACGAAAGGTGAGCTGGTGGGGTTGATCTTCGACGGTAACATCCAGTCGTTGCCCGGTTACTTTGTCTACGACGCTGCGGTGAATCGCGCGGTGTCGGTGGACGCACGCGGAATGCTCGAAGCACTCCGCGTGGTCTACAAGGCCGGCTGGCTGGCGGACGAACTTACTTCTTACTCTGCTGCACCACGTTCATTGCAGTAGTAATCATCCCGGCGACGTCCGACAGGTTCGACGGCAGGATGATCGTGTCGGCGTTGTTGATCACCTTGCCGAACTCCTGGATGTACTGCTCGGCAACCTTCAACTGAATCGCTTCCGCGCCGCCCGGCTCGCGCGTCGCTTGCGCGACGCGCTTGATGCCTTCCGCGGTGGCGGTGGCCACCGCGAGGATCGCGGCCGCCTGGCCTTCCGCTTCGTTGATCTGCTGCTGGCGCCGCGCTTCTGACGCCTTGATCGTCTGCTGCTTGTCGCCTTCGGCGGAGTTGATCGCCGCATCGCGCTGACCTTCGGACGTCAGGATCACCGCGCGCTTCTCGCGCTCGGCGCGCATCTGCTTTTCCATCGCGGCAAGCACGTCAGCCGGAGGCGTGATGTTCTTGATCTCGTAACGGAGCACCTTCACGCCCCACGGCTCGGTGGCCTTGTCGAGTTCGGCCACGACCGCGATGTTGATGTTGGTGCGTTCCTCGAAGGTGCGGTCGAGGTCAATTTTGCCGACCTCGCTGCGCAGCGTGGTCTGTGCGAGCTGCGAGATGGCGAAGATGTAATCGGAGATGCCGTATGACGTGCGTTCAGGATTCAGCACCTTCAGGTAGAGCACACCGTCCACTTGCACCTGCACGTTGTCGCGCGTGATGCAGATCTGCGCCGGGATGTCGAGCGCCGCTTCCTTGAGCGAATGCTTGTAGCGGATCACGTCCACGAACGGCACGAGGATGTGGAACCCGGCGTCGAGCACGCCGGCGAACCGGCCCAGCCGCTCCACGACAAACGCGCTCTGCTGCGGCACGACGATCGCCGTCTTGTACAGCACGATGAACGCAACAAACGCGAGAATGCCGAATAGAACCAGTCCGCCTTCCATGGCGCTCCTTAGTGGGCCAATAGGCCGATAGGCCAATGGGCCAATGGGTTATTCAGGAATAACTGCGAGCGTAAGGCCGTCAACCGCGGCAACGCGCGCGCGTTGCCCGGCGCCCAGCGTCACAGGGCTGGTGTTGCGCGCCGCCCACATCGTGCCGCGCACTTCCACGCGGCCCACGACGCCAGGCGACATCGGTTCCTGGACCATCGCGAGGTCGCCGACCAGCGTGTCGACATTGGACGCGGCGGGGGGCTGAAAGAAGTTACGGAGTCGACCGCGGAACGTCAGGAAGAACCCCACTGAGATGGCGGTGAACAACAGGACCTCGACGGCGAGGTTGTCGACGATGCCCAGCGCGTCGAGCACGCCCACAGTCAGCGCGCCGAGGCCGAAGAACAGGATGAAGAAGCCGCTGGGTGTGGCCAGTTCCGCCACGACCAACGCCAAACCACCGGCGAGCCACAGCCACCATTCCATATGCACGGGATTATATGAGGATACGGCCCGGCCGGTTCAACGGTTCAACCATCCTTTGAACGATTGAACGAATTGCACCGTTGAACTGATAAAATCGAAGATTCACATGCCTGTAATTCTCGTTACCAATGACGACGGAGTGACGTCCGAAGGGATTCACGCGCTCGCCGACGCCATGAAGCCGCTCGGCGACGTGCTGGTGGTGGGGCCGCTGCAGGAAGCAAGCGCCATCGGCCATGCGCTGACGCTGCGCCGCCCGCTCCGCATCGAAACCATTGCCACCAACGTCTACGGCGTCGACGGCACGCCGACCGACTGCGTCAACCTCGCGTGCGCCATCCTGCTCAAGGGCAAGATGCCCGACCTCGTGGTCTCCGGCATCAACAAGGGCTGGAACATCGGCGACGACATCACCTACTCCGGCACGGTGTCCGGCGCGCTCGAAGGCGCGTTGCTCGGACCACCCGGCATCGCGGTGTCGCTCAAGCGCACCCCAACCTACGATTTCGGCCCGTCAGCGGAGGCCGCGGCCATCGTCGCGGCGATGGTATTGAAGCAGGGATTGCCGTCGCGCAGCTTCATCAACATCAACGTGCCGTCCGGGACGCCGAAGGGCATGCGCATCACCACGCAGGCCAAGCGCAATCATGTGACCAAGATTGACGCGCGCACCGATCCGAGGGGCGGGGCGTACTACTGGATCGAGGAAGCGCTCGACGAATACCATCCCGACGGCGGCCGTACCGATTACGAGGCGGTCAAGGAGGGGTATGTGTCGGTCACGCCGCTGCAGCCTGACATGACCGCGTATGGGGTCCTCGATCACCTGGCTGCGCACCTTAAGTAGCGCCGCGCTCGCGGCGCTGGCGCTCGTCTCGCTGGAGGCGCGGTCGGAGACTCCGCGCGCGCAGTTGTTCCTCGCGCCCCGCATCGAGCTGCCGGCCAGGATCGATTCCAGCAATCCCGCG
>DATMJU010000034.1:0-2785 GCA_035553795.1 Vicinamibacterales bacterium | reverse complement strand
ACGACAAGCGCTGGGGCATCAACCTCGGCGGCCCCGTGCTTCGCGACCGCCTGTTCTCGCAGTGGAGCGACATCCTGTCGTCGGAACTGCGCTATTCCCGCTCGCGGATCGTCGACAAGCAGGATCCCATCGGCGGCGGCGAGGCTCAGTCCGACAGCCCCATTCCGCGCTTCATCGTCGGCATCCAGACCGGTACCGGGGCCAATCAACGCCGCGGAACCGTGCTTGCGGGGCCGGGAACGTCGCGCTCGGCGAACGATCTTCGGACCACGATCGAGCAGTACAAGGCGACCGCCAATCTGGACCTCGGCGATCACAGCCTGAAGGGCGGCGTGGAGCTCAACAAAGCCAACATCTTCAACCTTTTCCTCCAGAACGCCACCGGCACGCTCGTCTTCCGCAACGCTGCGGAGCTGGAGCAGGGGCTGTTGTCCCCCGGGCTCGGCAACAATCAGACGAGCACTACGCCGAACAATGTCGTGACCGGCCAGACCGAAGGCGCATTCGGCAACTTCACGCCCTCGGGGAACGTCACAGAGGCGGCTGCCGACTTCACGCGCAGCATCTATTCGGCCTATCTTCAGGACGATTGGCGGGTGACGGACCGGCTAAGCGTCGTGCTCGGCGCGCGCACGGATATCCTGCGCGGCGGTCGGCCGGATGCGAACCTCAACTTCTTCCGGCGCTACGGCTTCAGCAACAACACCGGCTTCAGCGACATCGACCCGGTGTTCCTGCCGCGCCTTGCCGCCACCTACGAGATCGACCAGTTCAGCGTCCTGTCGCGGGCACAGGTGCGGGGCGGTCTCGGCGTCTTCTCGGGCGGCGATCCGCTCGTCTGGTTCGGCAACGCCTTCCAGAATGACGGAAGCACCTTCGCGCTCGGCACCACCCAGGCAGCCGGATGTCCGACAGGACAGATCGACGTCGTCGTGAACGGGCAGTTCACCGGCGTTCCGCAATGCTTCCGTGCAGCGGCCTCGGCGACTGCGGCGGCGGGCCTCGGAAACACGCAGTCGATCGATCCGGACATCAAGATGCCGACGGTGCTCCGCGCCAATATCGGCATGCAGGCGCAGCTTGACCTCGCGCCTGGCTTCTTCAGCGGCTGGAACGTCAATCTCGACTATATCTTCAGCCGCTACCGGAACCCCTATACGATCGTCGATCTGTCCCAGACGCCGGAGATCACGCGCGGGCTGGCGGGCTTCACGATCGACGGCAGGCCCATCTACCAGGCGATCGATCCGACTGTTGCCAACTGCACGGCGGGGCTGGTCGATGCCGGTGCTCCGCCCGTCTATACCGGAGTCAACGCGGCCTGCTTCAACACCACCCGCTTCGACGAACTGATGCTGACGAACCAGGACGGCTATCGCAGCCACATCGCCTCGTTCCTGCTGTCGAAGAATTTCGACGGAGGCATGCTGACGTCCGGGGGCTCGGTCTACTTCAATCTCGGCTATGCCTATACGGACGCCCAGGACCGGCGGAACATGTACAATTCGACGGCCGGATCGAACTACGACCTTACCGCAGCCTTCGATCGGCAGAACCCCGAAGCCTCGCGCGGCTTTTACGAGAGCCGTCACAACTTCACCTTGTCGACGTCGTTCACCGAGCAGTTCTTCAGCGACTACGACACGCGCTTCGGCTTCACCTTCGTCGCGCGTTCGGGCCGGCCGTACAGCCTCACCTTCACGGGCGGCGGCGTGTTCAACAACTCGAACTCGGGCAACGACAATGCTCTGGTCTACGTGCCCACCGGGCCGGGCGATCCCAACATCTCGCCGCTGTCCAACATGGACGCGGTCGGGCAGCTGGCGAACTTCCTCGGCGGCCTCGACTGCGCGCGCGAATATGCGGGCCGCACGATCGAGCGCAACACCTGCACCAACGACTGGTTCTACGACCTCGATCTCACCTTCTCGCAGGAGCTGCCGGGGCCGAGCCGCTTGCTCGGCGGGCGCAATGCGGTGCGTGACGGGATCCGCCTCTATGCAATGGTCGACAACTTCCTGAACCTGCTGAACGACAATTGGAACGTCTTCCGCCGTCGCAGCTTCTCCGGGCTTCAGGACGTCGCCACTTTGGGGACCGTGGGAACCGGTGCGGCGCAGCTTCGCGGCGTCGACGCCCAGGGCCGCTACATCATCAGCGGCTTCAACGGGCAGGCCGATTTCGACGCCGATAACCAGATCCAGACCAGCGCGTCCGTCTGGCGTGCCAAGGTCGGGATCAGCTACAAGTTCTGATCTGATCGGGAAAAAGGGCCGCCGCATCCACACCGGGTGCGGCGGCTTTTTTGCGCCCTAGCGGAAGGGCGGTTCGTCGAAGCTTCTGAGCTTGCGCGAATGGAGGCTCGCACCGTCGCGTTTCAGGATGCGCAGGGTCTCGATCCCGATCCGAAGGTGCTGGCTGATTGCGCGCTCGTAAAAGGCGTTGGCCTGGCCGGGCAGCTTGATCTCGCCGTGGAGCGGCTTGTCGGAAACGCAGAGCAGGGTGCCGTAGGGGACGCGGAAGCGGTAGCCCTGCGCGGCGACCGTCGCCGATTCCATGTCGATCGCAACCGCGCGCGACTGGTTGAAGCGCAGCGCCGAGGAGGCGTAGCGAAGCTCCCAATTGCGGTCGTCGGTGGTGACGACGGTGCCGGTCCGGAAGCGCTTCTTGAGCTCGTGCGGCTCGTCGCCGGTGATCTTCACCGCGGCATCGAACAGGGCCTGCTGGATCTCGGCGATGGCCGGAATCGGGATCTCGATCGGAAGCACGTCGTCGAGCACATGGT
>DATMJU010000033.1:0-6300 GCA_035553795.1 Vicinamibacterales bacterium | reverse complement strand
GTCTACAACGCGTGCGTGGTGATCAAGGGCTCGTATTCGAATCGCGCCGACGCGCAGCACTACAAGGGCCAGTATCCCAAGGTGCTCGTCGAAGGCCACATCGACGTCGTCAACCCCGAAACGCTGCCGAAGTCGGGCGATCCGAACATCCGCATCAAGCTCCAGCCGTACTCACAGCCCGTCGTTGCCACGCCTGAGGAGTTGGCCGCGATCCCCGTCGAGCTGTCGTTCGACGCCAAGGGCCGCGTCATCGAGAACGACAATTACGCCACGGCCAGCAAGATCTTTGCGAATGCCAAGGAAGCCGAAGCCGGCGGGGGCGTGCGCATCTACGTGCCCGGCTACGGGGACATGATGCCAAGCACCGCAAACGCATTCATCCTCGCGGCGGCGATGAAGAAACACAAGATTCGGCCGGTCTACGACATCTGGATCTGCGGCACCGCCGGTGAAGAAGGCAAAGGCAACCTGGCGGGCATGAAACAGTTGTACGGCTTCGACCAGAAGGCCGGCACCGGATCGAATCCGCTGAACTTCGTCGCCAACTTCGGCCTGGAAGGCGGCGGTATCGTCAATTTCCTTGGCAGCTATCGATTCGAGATGAAATTCAAGGCGCCGTCGCCGCGCGCGGACGGTCCCAGCGCGCCGGCCGCGATGGCCGCGGCGATCGCGATGATCGCTGACGTGAAGACGCCATCGGAGCTTCGCCCGGGCGCGCCGCGCACCACTTATACCGTTGGCCGCGCGAGCTGCGAGCCCCCACCCGCTGCCAACGCGGGCGTGCCGAGCTGCTCGCTCGAAGTGGACATGCGCTCACCGCGCAAGGAAACCCTGGATGAAATTCGCAAGAACATCGAGCCCATGTTCCAGGCGGGCGTAACGGCGGAGAACGCCAGGCACGGACGCAAGGACGGCAGCACCGAAGCCATCAGCCTCGAGTTGATGTGGTACGGGTTGCGGCCCGCCTACGTCGCCGAGAGCGTCGACAACGTGGCCGTGCACGCGGGACTGCAGTCGGGCATCCAGCTGGGCGTCCTCACGTCGCCCATGGTCGGCACGGGTTCCGGCAGCCTCAACGACAACGTGCCGGCCAACACCGGCATTCCGACCTATCAGTTCACCCTGGCCTCGTCGGCCGCCGGCGCCGGCGGCCATGCGTTCTGGGAATGGGGCACGCGAGGAGCTCCGGCAACCGAAGTGGCTCGCATGCATCGCGTGCTCACGGCGGCACTGATCGTGTCCGGGTTCCACGCCGCGGACGGCACCGTGGTGCAGCCCGCCGTTGGCCCGATGGGCGTGCGCACGCGCGAAGTCGTTCGATAGCCTGGAGCATCAATCATGAAGCGCCTCATTTGTTCGCTCGCCATCATCGTCAGCATCGCCGCGGCCGGGACGCCGGCGTTCGCCCAGCAATCGCGTAACCTGCGCGTCGAGTTCCAGGGACCTGGTGGCCACAGTTCCGGCGCCTACGGGCGGGTCAGCGCCCTGCACGCCGCCGCGCGCGCGGTCATCCTCATTCAAAAGGCACTGCCCGCCGGAAGTTACGTGATTACCAACCTGACCGGCGGAAACTCGGTCAACTCGATCGCGTCCGACGGACTGATCGAACTGAGGTTGAACGCTCCGAATGCTGCGGATTACCAGAAGCTCGTGGACGCCGTGACCAAAGCCGCTGCTGAAGGCGCAGCGGCGGAGAATGCGTTTCGCGGCGTGAAGCCCGGAGACCTCACAGCCGGAGCACCCGCAACGATCCGATCGTCGGTCAAGGCGTTCTAAAGTCGAGCACGCAGCGCTAGGCTGAGGCCGACTCCGCGTTCAGTCGCTCGGCACAGGCAGGACACATGGCATGGGTGATGAGCGGCGGCTCGGGCAACGACAGGAGCCCAAGTCGCTCGACCGCGATTTCGAGCTCTTCCCACTCCCCCAGCACGTCCACCCGCTTGCACCAACTGCACATCCGCAGCCCGGGATCGGTCTCGTCCGCGACGGAGTCCAGGATCATTACGGGCGGCCTCGGCTCGGCTCGCTCGACTACGCTCTCGAAGGCGACACATCCGTCCCGTCGAGACGTCATCGTCATTCGCATGAATCGTCGAAGAGCGGGAGAATCGCAGCGGTAGGTGAAGCTGACCGCCTGCCCGTCACGGGCTCGGCCCACCAGCTGGCGATACACATGTCGCGTCGTCAACCCCTTCACGAAACTCCACAGGGGGATGCCGACAACTCCGGCAAGGAGTTGGACCGCGCCGTTGCCTGCGGCGAACCTGCCCCAGTCGTCGCCAACTGAGACGATCACGTCATCCTTATCAATGACGTAGCTGACCCGTTCACCGGATCCGGGGGGGGACGTTTCCGGCTTCATGATCTGATTCTAGCGCGCAAGTCGTGGAGGATCAGAGCGGGGGTATTTTCGCAGCGGTTGCGAATTTGTCCCGGGTTTGTGCCCGCATTAGCGCGCTCTTTTCTCAACCCGCGAACGTTCGCCGCTCCTGCGGGCGCCGGCCGCGCGGCATCGGCTTTGCCCTGGATCCTCGCGACGACATCTTGCGCGAGGAGCCTGATCATGGGGATCTGCCTGCTGCTGTGGTGCCTGGGACAAGGCCCAGCGGCATCGGAGCATCTGACCTTCACACACGACGTGCGCGACACGAACCGAAGCGAGCGGATTCTGGCGTACGACATTTCAAGGATCGTTGCCGGAGTCGTGACGCAATCAACCGCGTCAGAAGCGGCGTTTCTCGGCTACCTGCCCCTGCAGATCAACATTCGCAACGGCCTGCTGGTCATCGACGGGGGCGGCATCGTGGCCACAGCAAACGTGCCCCAGGCGGGAACGCGGGCGAACTTCATGGCCCGCGCGCAGCTTCGAGTCACCGATCGCATCGCGCTGGTGTACTGGCACTGGTCCAACGGTGAGCTTGGCGACCGCAACCCCGCGGTGGACAGCATCGGCATCTCCGTCCGCTTGCGACAGCGCCGAACGGAGCCGGTTCCCCACGGTCAAACAGAATCCTTGACTCCGTAAGCAAGGACTGCGCATATCGGTGGCATGCGCGCGCGCATGCTTCTGGTCGTCCTGATGCTCGCCGGGCTGTCTGTTCGTCTCCCTGGAATCGACCAGTCAATCGTCCGCTTCCACCCGACGAGACACTACCGCTCAGCGGTGCTCGCGCGTGCCTGCTACTACGACCACACCACCGCAAGGCCCGAGTGGGCCCAGCGCGTCGCCGACGCCAATCGTGAGATGCAGCAAGCCGGTGAGCCGCCCGTGATGGAGTGGCTGGCGTGCGGCGCGTACCTGCTGGCGGGTCGAGAGGACGTGATGATCCCTCGCGTCGCTGCGGTGATCATCTGGGTGAGCGGCGCAATCCCCCTCTGGTTGCTGACACGGCGGCTGGCATCGCCGGCACTTGCGCCTGTCGCGGTCACGCTCTACCTGTTCCTGCCCTATGGCATCGTGGCCAGCCGGAACTTCCAGCCGGATCAGTTGATGACGGTGGCGAGCCTGTGGGCGATCCATGCGCTCGTCAGGCATCACGACCTGCGACGCAGGAACACTCTGTTCGCAGCCGCCGCGTTGATAGGCGTGGCGGGCCTGATCAAGCCGATGAGCGTGTTCCTGACGGCCCCGGTCGCGCTCGTGACGGCGGGCAGATTCAGCGTGCTTGCGCTGGGCATGCTCGCGCCGCTTCTCTACTACGGGTACGAGGCTGTTGCAGGCTCGCTGGTGCGCGATCAGATGCGGATGCGTTTCGAGCCGCACATGATCGCAACGGCCTTCTTCTGGGAGGGACTCGCGAAGATGGTGTCGCGGGTGGAGACCTTGCCGCTATTTGCGCTGGCACTCAGCGCGACGGTCTTCGCGCCGGACCGAATCGCCCGAAGGATCCTTGCTGCGCTGTTTGCTGGCTACCTGGCGTTCGCGGTGGTGTTCACTTACCACATGCCGACCCATGACTACTACCATCTGCCCTACCTGGCGGTCGTGGCGCTTGGTGTCGCGATGCTGCTCTGCCGCGCGGGAAAGCTCCTGCGCCCGCCAATGGTTTACGGCGCCTGCGCGGTGATCGCCATTGCCGGTAGCATCAGCGTGTGGCCGCAGCTGAAGCTCAACGACGCACCAACGCTGTCCCGCATCTACCAGGAGATTGGCGACTTGGCTTCCCACGATACCAAGGCGTTGTTCCTCGACACCGAGTACGGCTTTGCGTTGATGTATCACGGCGAACTGTCCGGCGATTCGTGGCCGAACCAGGATGATCTCGCGGCGGAGGCGTTTGACGGCCGGCCTGCCGTCGATGCGGAGACGCGGTTCGATCGCGACTACGCGGACTGGAAACCGACCTACTTAATCGCGACCGACCTGGCGTCCTTCGAGGCGTCACCCGACCTCCAGCGACTCCTCGACCGCCGGGCGACGCCGGTTCGCATCACCAATCTCTACCGCGTCTACCGGTTTCACCCGTAGGCGCCCGTGAACGATCCGCAACGCTTCCACGGTCAGCAGCACGCCGCTGAGCATGAGCAGTGAAGCCGTGATCGGCGCGGCGAGGATTGAACCGTTCGCGCGAGCGCCCAGTTCCGCGTGCACCCAGGTCGTCGGGCTCAACGGATGAATGCGTGATCCGTCCGCAAGAATCCACAGCAAGACGTTCTCCGCGAACATCACCGTGACGATGATTCCAGTGGCGTAAAACAGTTGCAGCGCGATCAGCCGCCACGCGGCCAGCGAGCTCTTGCCCCTGACGAGCCGCGGCAATTCGCGAATCGGCATCAAGATCGCCATCAACACGTAGAACAGAGTGCCGACGCCAATGCCCGGCAGTCCAGCAAACATCTCAGTGACCTTTCTCGTACACGGCAAGGCGCCGGCCGACGACGAACTCGGACCAGATGGCCTCGAGCACGAACAGGGAATTGACGATGCGCAATACGAAGAACGACGGGATGCTCGCGAAGGCGCGCCAGAACTCGCGGCGGCGTGCCGCCTGCGTCAGCACGGGCACCATCAGCGCCGGCGCGTCGAGCACGTAGACAATCAGCACCCACGGGTTCTGCGTCCAGATGGCGGCGAGCGGGACAATGAACAGGTAGATCACCGAGGCGATGGTTGACTCCCAGAGCGCCACGCCGATCACCGATCGCAGGAATCCGATCGGCAGCATCCCCTTCCAGTGCAGTTGCACGTTCTGCATGAAGCCGTGCGACCACCGCTTCAATTGCTTGCGCATGAAATGGAAATTGTGCGGCTCGATGGGATAGCAGACGGCTTCGGGCACGAAGCGCACCGCGCGGCCCTGCTGATACATCGACCATGTCAAATCCATGTCTTCCGCCATCGTCCGCGTCTGCCATCCACCGTGGGCGAGCAGCACTTCGGTGCGATAGATCGAAAAGCATCCGGATGCGATCAGCGGCTTCGTGAAGTAATCCTGGATCGGCTTGTAGAACGCGAACGCCAGCAGGTACTCGACATACCGGCCGCGCTCCCAGATGCTCCGCACGTGCCGGGGCACGACGAATCCGCATGCGGCCGAGACGGAGGTATCCGCCATGACCGCGAGAAAACGCTCGATGGCATCCGGCGCCACCGTCGTGTCGGCGTCGATGGCCATCGTGAACTCTGTTTTTACATCCTCGAGCGCGTAATTTTGCGCGCCGGCCTTCGACCCGGTATTGACCGCAGGTCGAATGACGGTAGCTCCCATCGCCCGAGCGACCTCCGCGGTGTTGTCCGTGGAGCAATCGTCGATGACGATGATTTCAGCCGGAGGAACCGTCTGGTTCTGCAGGCTCGAGATGGTGTCGGCAACGGTCTCGGCCTCGTTATAGGCCGGAACGAGGACCGTCACACCTCGACGCAGCGCTGATGATGCGGGCGTTGGCGATTCTTGCAGAGACACCGGTTCCAGTAACGCAGTCGACATAAGTGATGGGTGTGTTTGCTGCCAGCCGCGGTTGAGGTTGGCAGCTACTCCAAGAACATCAGGGCAATTCGATTGGATCGTTGCAAGAACCGAGCCGCCGCCGGCTGGAGGGATGAAAACAGCAATGCCCGAGCGGAGAGCTCGGGCATTACCGGAGGTCAGGAGCGGTCGTTACTTGAGCAGCGCGAGCACTGACTGGCTCGACTGGTTCGCCTGCGACAGGGCGGCGATGCCGCTCTGGGTCAGGATGTTGTAGCGCGTCATGTTCGCCGATTCCTCTGCAACGTTCGCGTCGCGAATGCGGCTTTCGGCGGCCTTCGTGTTCACCACCTGCGACTGCGCCAGGCTGACCGCGAACGACAGCTTGTTCTGC
>DATMJU010000032.1:0-14340 GCA_035553795.1 Vicinamibacterales bacterium | reverse complement strand
ATTCATGCGAATTCAGCCGAACAAGCGTTGACGCGCCTCGCACATTGCGTCCTGACGGCCAGCGTGGGCCTGCCGCACCGCAGCGTGCGCGAAGCGATTGCCCTGGCCATTCATCTGGTCGTCCACATCGCGCGCGTCAACGGCGTGAGACGTGTCACCGAAGTCGCACGGGTCGGCGGATACGAGGCGGCGAGCGACCGATTCATGCTCGACACCGTCGCGCGCCTCGGTCTCCTCGAAGGAGGCGTGGCGGCATGAACAGCGCCCTGCGACGTCCGCCGCTAGTTCCGCGCGTCGATCGCGCTGCACCGCTGCAATTCCTGCGCACTGCTTACGACACGGATGACTGGATCGCGGTGTTTCTGAAGCAGTACGAGAGCGGCGAAGCCGTTCAGCGCGTCGGCCCGGCAACGCTCTTCCAGCAGCCAAACGTGCAGGCGTGGCTGCGGTTGATGAACGCGCGTCACTTCAATGTCTACGTGAGTGTCAACGCGATCACACCAGGGCGGCGGACGAGAACGCGAGAGGCGATTCGAGCGATTCGCCACGTATTCGTGGAGGTCGACCACGACGGCCGCGGCGTCCTGGCGACGATCAACGCGCGTCGCGATCTCCCGACGCCCTCATACGTGCTGCACTCGTCACCCGACCGCGTGCATGTGTTCTGGCGCGCGACTGGGTTCACCAAGTCGGCTGCCGAGCAACTGCAAAAGTATCTGGCGTGGGAGCTGGGCGCAGATAGCGCCGCCACACCGTGCTCGCAGACGACTCGGTTGCCTGGTTTCCTCAACTACAAGTACGCACCGCCGGCACTAGTGCGGGCGAAATACGGTCGGGCGACGCGCGTGTACACACCGGATGATTTCCCGACGCCACCTGCAAAGGCAACGAGACGTGCGACATCAGTCACGTCAGCCGCGCGTCCGTCGACTGACGTGATCGAGCGCGCGCGTCGATACCTGGCGGCGCTGCCGCCTGCGGTCTCGGGTCAGCACGGTGACGTCACGACATTCCGCGCGTGCTGCAGGCTGGTGCGTGGATTCCTGCTGTCTGACGACGACGCCCTCGCGCTGCTCCACGAGTGGAATGCACGCTGCGAACCGCCGTGGAGTGAACGCGAGCTGGTCGACAAGATCCGGCGCGCCCGGCGTTACGGCCGGGAGCCGCTCGGCGGATTACTGGAGGCGCGAGATGCCTGACCTCGTCGCCCAACGAATTTACGACACGCCCGTTTGCGTGTTCGTAGAACCGCATGCGCCATATCGCCCATGCGGAATCCCTGTTCGCCGGCTCCATATCGACCCGCGCGAACGTAGCCGGTGCCGTACGTACATCCCTACGGCACCCTTGGAGGGCACGTATGTCCAAGCACGAAGGCGAGCTCGTGTCCGTGAAGATCATCCCCAACGAACGCGGCAAGCCGCCAGGCAAGCTTGCCGATGCGGAGGTGGTCTTCGCAACCGATGCCGGCCCGCTCAGCGGTCTCAAGCTGATCGGGTTTGCCGTCTGGGAGCGTCACGATGGGGGGAGAAGCGTGTCGTTTCCCGCCAGGCAGTACTCCGTGAACGGAGTGCGGCGGAATTTCCTGCTCCTTCGGTCCTCAAATCGAGCACTCGAAGCACAGGAACCGCTCCGGCAATACATCCTCGACGCGTACAGCCGCCTCGAGGAGAGTGCCTGACCATGCGGAACCGTCGGACGGCTCGGCCCATTGCCCAGCCGTCCGGCGCCCGTTCGGATCTGCGCTAAAGGAAGGCCATCATGGATACCGCCACCGTTTCCGTCCTTCGCCGGCCTGAGTTGGTGACTCCGGAGGGAGTGACCAAAACCGATGCCGTGCGGAAGCTCACCGTCAAAGCGATCTTCCTGCTGTCAGAGAGTGGCCGCAAAGCGTCGCTCCTCGCGGGGGGCGATGGTCGCGAGCTGCAAACGATCAACGTCGACGTACCCGCGAATCGACTCCATCTGGTCGTCGTCGATCCTGATGGCAAAGCGCGCCTGAAGCTCCGGCCGCGTTACGAGGTCAGGCCTGACGGCCGCGTCGTCCAGATCGGCACGCCGCCGGTATACGACCGCCCGCCGACCATCGACGAGCTGTTTCTGGCCGCCGCCAAGAATCACGAGCTCGAACGTGCTTTCGTCGCGCAGGGGTCCGGCCGCCGTGCACGCACGAAGGCGGCGCTGCGCGAAGTGAAGCTGCAGCTCGCCGAGACGTTTCTCGCGACGCCCGAACAGCGCGCGCGCATTCACCCACCGCCGGAGCCGAAACGGTGCTGGTTGGATGGCCCTGACGGTAAAGTGCTGTTCGACGCCGATCGCGACCAGGGCATCGTGCGCGAAGTGCCGGCGGAAGCATACCGACGTTATCGCGCCGAGGAGCGCGTGCGGCGACAGCGCAATTCACAGGAGCGCAAACGGCGACTGGCCGTACGGGACGGGAAGAAGCAGGTGGTTGCCGAGTGGATCGCCACGAACGGCACGCCAGACCAGCAGGACCGCCAGGCGAAGGGGCTGCTGCCGTTCCACGAAGCGCGAGAAGCGATCGCCGACAAGATGTTTGAACCGCTACGTGACTGGCCGCCGTACGCGCGCAACGGCCCCGCCATTATGGAGGCGCACTTGCGGCGGTATCCCGAATACAAGGACGCGGTGATCACCGAACGGGATCTCGCCGTTTCGGATGAGAACGCCACGCAGGCCTCGGCGGCGCAGTGGGCACGCGCGCAGGAGGCACGCGCGCTCCTTCCCGATGCGACCGTCACGTTGCGTTCGCATCGCTTGACATGGAGAGAGCATCCCGAAGCGCCGGCGCTCACGCTCTACGGCCTACTTGTAGTGCGGACGTTCGGACCGATTGTTCTCCGTCGAGAATTCGCAGTGCCGCAGGATCTGTGATGAGAGCGACCGTTCCGAGCATCAGCGCCGCCGACCGCGCGCGCACGCTCCTGGAGAACATGCGTCGGACTCCGATGGTTCGTGGCGGGCGCTTGCTGGAACCGCGGCGCCTGCTGAAGGCACACATCGAGAGCGCGATGATCGATCACGACGTGCCAGAACGACTTGCCGAGCGTATCGCCTTGCAACTCGTGCTGAAGTGCCCATCAACGCAGTTGGGTGATGGTCCGGTATGGGACGCTCTCGCCAAGCAAGTACGCGCCGAAGTAGACCAGTTGCGAGAGCGCCTCGGCCTCACCGATCGTTTGCTCACCGTCGGCGTGCCGAAGCTGTCGGCGGACGACATCGAGCGCCTCTTCGAAGAGATGCGACGAGTTGACGCGAGATATGGCCGGACGCTCGCGGAAGCGGCGCTGGATGGTGCGGAACCGTGGGCAATGGCGCGCCGCTACGGCAAGGCGTTCACGGAGGCCGTCAGGCGGCTTTCGGGCAAGAATCCACGAATTGCCCGCACGCTTGCCGCCGCGGGGTTTCGGAGTCGACATCCCCTCGCGAATGCGCTGGAGTACCTGAGCCGGTTCGACACGCTCGTTCAGGAATTCGAAGGCGACGTGGGGTTTGCGCGAACGGTCGCGAAGGCAGCATTCATTGCACCCGACCCGGTACGGGCCGCTCGGCAGTTCGTACGCGACTACCAGACGGTCGTACGCGAGTTAACCGCACAAGGGATGGAACCCTCCATCGCACGGTCATTGGCTGGAATCGCAGCTCTATGTGGAGATCCGTTGAAGACCGCATCCACACTGGTGCAGAAGTTCCGCGATGTGGAGAAAATCGTGAAGCGCACGCACCCGCACGTTGCGAGAAGCGTAGCGCTCGCGGCATGTCGCGCGACGGATCCCATCGCGACAGCGCGCGATTACGTCACCAACTACGATCGCATTCTGGAAACGTTCGAACAGGTCGATCCTCGGCGCGCGCGTAAAGTCGCGAATCAAGCGTTTCGGACACACGATCCGATGGCCTGGGCGACACGGTTTCATCGGCAGCTCGCTCGCGCGAGCGCCTGATGACTCGCGCCATCGTGGGCAACCGCTCGTGGGGCGCGATCAGATATGCGGCACACATTGGTTACGCGGGACGATTAGATCCGACTGCTGCACTGCCGTCTTTGATCGGGCCATCACCCG
Organism: Vicinamibacterales bacterium; assembly: GCA_035553795.1. Lineage (GTDB taxonomy): Bacteria > Acidobacteriota > Vicinamibacteria > Vicinamibacterales > UBA2999 > 12-FULL-67-14b. The sequence continues at coordinate 10,255 of DATMJU010000032.1, read as the reverse complement.
ACGCGCCGTCTTGACGAACTCAGTCTTTTCGTTGCCGATGTCGCCATGGCGCGGCAGTGTATCGTCTCGTCAGAGCGAGTTCAACGCGGTGTCTAATGAATGTTTGAACGAGCCCCCGATTGCCATTGCCGTTGCGGAATCTCGCGGATAGGTGTGGTGTGACGGTCCGGGTATTCATACGCGTTGATGTCGCCCCGCTCGAACATCTCGGCAAGACCTAAGTCGTCGGGTGTCGGGTCACGAATCAGATCAGGGTCAACGCCTGGGCACACCGCTGGAGGGACGCAACATCAATGGCGCATTCGGCTGCGATTCTGATGAGTCGAACGCCAAGAAGTGTGGACAAGGTTTAGAGTTCTCATATGCCAGATCTTCCGATTGCCTGCACGCTCGGTCCGGCCGCCCTGAAGGCGCGACGACAGGGCCTCCTGAGTGAGTTAGTGCAATGCGCTCAAGAACGGTTGGAACTGCCGGAAGGCTACCGCTTGCGCTTCGTGGCATCCGGCGAGACCCTCCTGCGCATCGCGCAAGCGATCGACGCCGAACGTCAGTGCTGCCGGTTCCTCAGGTTTACGCTCGCCGTGGAGCCGGACGAAGGGCCGATCGCCCTCGATCTCACCGGCCCGCCGGGCACGCGTGAGTTCCTCGTGGCACTGCTCAAATCATGATGCCGTCGATCTTGGCGTTCGTGGCCGCGGCGTTCCTTGAAATTGCGGGATGCTTTGCGTTCTGGTCCTGGCTCCGGCGCGGAGCGTCGCCGATTGTAACCGTCATCGGATTGGCGAGCCTGATTGGGTTCGCTGTAATCCTGACGCGGGTAGACAGCGCCTTCGCCGGACGTGCGTACGCCGCCTATGGCGGCATCTACATCGCCGCGTCCTTGGTCTGGTTATGGAGCGTGGAAGGCCAGCGACCGACTCCGTCAGACCTCCTGGGCGCCGGCCTGGCGATCGGTGGCGCGCTGGTGATCATCTCGCTGGCCCCGAAGACGCCATAAATGGCGTGTCCGCGCGCGAGTCGAACCAGAGGCGTGGCGTCGCGGGCGCTGAACGGATTCCCAAAGTTGAACGCCCATCGCGCGCCGGTCGGATTACTGACGACGCCGTGTCTGCGACCGTTACTGGGCTCAGCAGACACATGAGCCCGAATATCCCGTCGGCCATACAATCTGTTGATGCCCGTGTCGGATGATCATCGCGTGCACGGTCGTGCCGACCTGATCTCCCGCACGAGTAGGCCGCAGGCATGGCTTAGTGCAGATCGAGGTCCCGTCGCGGTCGCGCTCGCAACCCGTGCACTCTCCATCGGAGCGATCGCGTTCGGACTTCTCGATCGCACTCCAGACATGACGACCGCGAGCCGCGCCTTTTGACGCCGTGCTCCCACCACCGATCGCCGACTACGCCGTTATAGGTGACTGCCGGTCTGCGGCCCTCATATCGCGCGAAGGCTCCATTGACTGGCTCTGCCTGCCCCGTTTTGACAGCCCGTCGGTGTTCGCCTCAATCCTCGACCCCGATCGCGGAGGACGCTTCCTGATCCGGCCGACCGGGCCGTCAACCGTGGTCCGACGCTATATCGAAGACACCAACGTGCTGGAAACGACGTTCACGACGGCATCGGGGGTGTTGCGCACGACCGACGTCATGCCGGTCGACTCTGAGGCAGCCAAGGCTCGCGAGCTCTGGCCCGATCACGAGATCCTCCGCAGGATCGAATGTCTGGCCGGAGAGGTGCAAGTGCAGGTCCTGTTCGCCCCACGGTTCGAGTACGGACGAATACCTCCACGCATCGATTCGCGGCGTGCGGGACTCTTCTACTGCGAGCATGGCGCCCGTGAACTCAGCTTGGCGACCGACATGCCACTGGCGGCTGGGGCGGAACAGAGAACGCTTGCAGGGGCGGAACGGTTGACGGCCGGCGGCCGCCGCTACTTCTCCATGACCTATGCCCACGCTATGCCGGGCGTCCTTGCTCCTCTAGGCGCGGAGGCCGATCGACGAATCGAGCGGTCGATCGCGTGGTGGCAAGAATGGGCGGCAGCCTGCCGCTATCAGGGACCGTACCGGCAGGCCGTCATGCGAAGCGCCCTGGTGCTCAAGCTTCTGAGCTATTCACCATCCGGCGCAATCATCGCCGCGCCGACTACGTCATTGCCGGAGAAGATCGGCGGCGTACGGAATTGGGATTACCGCTATTGCTGGCTGCGGGACGCGTCGCTGACGCTTCGCGCGTTGTGCGATCTCGGCTTCGAGGTCGAGGCCGAGTCGTTTCTGTCCTGGCTGCTGCACGCCACACACCTCACGTGGCCTCGCGTTCGGATGGTCTATGGTGTGTTCGGCGAATCGAAGCTCGCGGAACGTGAGCTCACAAGCCTCTCGGGATATCAGGACTCACGCCGCGTTCGTATCGGAAACCTCGCTGCCGAACAGCTTCAGCTCGACACGTATGGAGAGCTGCTGGAGTCGGCGTTCGTCTGGCTCTCGCGAGGTGGAACGCTGGACCGCGCGTCGCGATCCAACCTGGTGGAGCTCGGTCGCGCCGTCTGTCAGCACTGGCGCGAGCCGGACGATGGCATCTGGGAGCGCCGCGCCGGGCGTCGACACCACACCCACTCGAAAGTCATGTGCTGGCTCGCGCTCGACCGTCTGCTCAAGCTCCACGCGTCGGGACACCTGCGAGTACCCGAACAGGACTTCTCCAGAGAACGAGATGCCCTTCGCGTCGAGATTGAAGGCAGGGGATTCAACGGACGTTTGGGAAGCTATGTCTCCGCATTCGATGGCGACGAGGTTGACGCGAGTTTGTTGGTGCTGCCTCTCCATGGTTATACCGCTGCGGATAGCTCTCGTATGCGGTCGACGTGTGACAGAATCCGCGAATGTCTCGGCGTAGACAGCCTGCTGTTCCGGTATCGAGAGAGCGACGGCTTGCCAGCCGGCGAGGGAGCGTTCGGCATTTGCGGCTTCTGGGAGACTGAATGTCGGGTGCTGCAGAACCGACGGGCGGCAGCCGGCCGGCAGTTCGAGGATCTCCTGGGAATGGCCAACGACCTCGGGTTGTTCGCCGAGGAAATCGATCCCCATACGCACGCGGCCCTCGGCAACTTCCCGCAGGCGCTGACCCACGTCGGCCTTATCAATGCCGCGCTCACATTAGAGCAGGCTGATCGCGCATGAACGTCACAAGCATTGTGCTGTGGGGATTCGTGGCGACGATCGCGCTGACGACGATCATGGCGGTGAGTCACGGAGTGGGCCTGACGCGTATCAGCATCCCATTTCTGCTGGGCACCATCATCACCCCGAATAGGGACCGTGCGCTGGTCACCGGAGTGGCATTCCACATCATAAATGGATGGATGTTTGCGTTCTTATACGCTGCTATTCTCGAGGCGTTCGGCCGCACCGACGCATGGATCGGAGCCGGAATCGGCTTCGCCCAAGCGCTCTTCGTCCTCGCCGTCGGCATGCCGCTCCTGCCGGGAGTTCATCCGAGGATGGTCAGTGAGTACTACGGACCAACGCCCAATCGGCGGTTGCAGCCGCCCGGGTTCATGGCGCTCAACTACTGGCGGCAGACCCCGATCGTCACGATCGCCGCACACGTGGTATACGGAGCGATCATCGGCGGGCTGTACGAGCTCGCTTCCAACTGAGCGTCAGGTGGTGCCCAGCCACACCTGTACTCGTCTCTGTGCGACCCGTCTAAACGGATCGCTCTCGTCCCTCGAACGTGACGGCGACCGTAGGCGGCTCGCGTATACTGCCGGCCAGATCTCGCATTCCGCGTGCGCGCGATGAAGTTTCTGCTCAGTCAGCTGGCGTACTTGACGTCAGAACGTGACGCGCGCGCCAACCTTCGCGCACTCGCGAAGTACTTCGCCTTTCTCGCCCTGCTGGTGACGGCGTACGCCTTTCTGTTTCACGTCATCAAGTTGCAAGTCGAGAACGAGCCGCATTCCTGGGTGACGGGCTTCTACTGGACGCTCGTGGTGATGACCACGCTGGGCTTCGGTGACATCACGTTCACCAGCGACATCGGCCGGATCTTCAGCATCATCGTACTGCTTTCAGGCGTGGTGTTCCTCCTTGTGATGCTTCCGTTCCTGTTCATTCGGCTGTTCTATGCACCCTGGCTCGAGGCCCGCGTGCGACTCCGCGCACCGAGAGAACTACCGCCGGGGATGCGCGATCACGTGATCATCGCCGAGTACGATGCGATTGCCGCCGGCCTTGCCGAGCGGCTCACGGCCGAGCGGATTCCCTACGTGGTGATCGAGCCCGACCCCGGCCGCGCGGGACAGCTGTTTGGTGATCGGATTTCGGTATTGGCCGGCGAGAACGACAACCGGTTTACGTACGAGCGGGCAGGGGCGCCGGTCGCCCGAATGGTATTGGCGAATTGCGAGGACACGACGAACACGAACATCACATTGACGGTGCGCGAGGTCGCGCCCGATGTGGCGATCGTCGCGATTGTCGAAGAACAGGATTCCGTCGATATCCTGCAATTGAGCGGCGCCACGTCCGTGCTGGCGCTGAAACACCAGCTTGGGGACTATCTGGCCAATAGAATCGAAACCGGCCGGCCAGAGGCGCACGTCGTGGGCGAATTCCGCGGGCTTCAGATCGCCGAGCTGCCGGCTCGCGATACACCTTTCACGGGCAAGAGCGTTCGAGAGACGAAACTGCGTCAGCAGACCGGGCTGAGCGTCGTTGGGTTCTGGGAACGGGGAAAGCTGCGTCCCGCGTATCCCGACACGCAGATTCAGCCGGACAGCGTCCTGGTCGTTGCCGGCACGGGGCCCCAAGTCACGACGCTCAACGCTCTGCTCCCCGACCGTGGGGACAGTTCCACTCCAGTACTCGTAATTGGTGCCGGTAAGGTCGGTCAGGCTGCGGCAAGGGCGCTCAAGAAGAAGGGGCTCCCTGTGCATGCCATCGACCGTACGGACAGCGCGCTCGCGCCGCTCGCCGATGAAGTCGACGCGGTGTTCGCGGGCGACGCGGCTGATCGCGAGCTGCTCGACCGCGCTGGGATTTTCAACGCGCGATCCGTCCTGCTCACGACCAACGAGGATGCCATGAACATCTACCTGGCCGTGTATTGCCGTCGGCTGAATCGGGATCTGCGTATCGTCAGCCGCATTACACATGAACGAAATCTCGAAGCGATCCACCGGGCAGGAGCGGATTTCGTGTTGAGCTATACGACCCTGGGCATCGAAGCCGTCATGTCCGTCTTGCGCGGTCATCCTCCCGTGCTCTTGGGAGAAGGTGTCGAGCTGTTCTTTGTGCCCGTGCCCTCGTCACTCGCGGGGCGGCCCCTGCGCGAGTCGGGGATCGGCTCGCGGACGGGTCTGAGCGTCGTGGCGCTGCAACAGGGTGAACGCCTCAGTACGTCGCTCACCTCCGAGACCTTGCTACCCGCTGATGCACACCTGCTCATGCTCGGCAGCCACGAGCAGCGTGGGATGTTCGACGACGTCTTCAGAAGGGCGTGAGGCTGAAGGGAGGCTTCCCGTACTTCCTGCGGAGGCCGTTCACCGCGCGCAAGATCGGCGGGCGACTAATCACCCATCGCGCCCACCGCCGTTTCTCGGCGAAATCCAGCAACATCACGCCAAGTACGATCGTGATGATCCCTGGGCCGGGTACCGCAGGCACTGACATGATCAGGCCGAGCACCACGAGAACGGCTCCCAGAACGTTCTTCAGCACGACGCCGATCCGGCGGAGGAGCGACTGGGCAATCGGTGCCGAGTGACCGTCGGGATCGTCGACGAAATAGCCCGCCGGCAACTTCACCAGCACGATCCCGAAGGTGACGATTCCTCCCACAGTGCCGATGATAGAGAGCGCGAACCCGACGAGCAGGTAGGTCTCAATCGATCCGTCCACGTCAGTGCGTTACTCGCTTCGACGCACGCGTCCGGCCGCCGCTTTCGGGGCCGACACCGCATTTGGTGACGCAAACCAGTGAAGAGCCATCACCTGGAACACGTCGGTCCCGCTTTTCACGAGGCGGCGCGTGTCCGGGCCCCGGCACTGTCACCTCCGCCGGACAGCTCCTCATGCGCCCTTGCACGTTCCCGGTCAATCTGTTCTGGCGTCGCCCCAAGCGTGTCGAGGATGTCCTCGATAAATGCGAGCGCAACCTCTCCCTCACCGGAGTAAACCTGATTCGCGCCTGCCGCTTTCAGTGACGGAACGTCACGGAGGTACGACGCTCGAGCAAGTACTCGGATGTTGGGATTGCGTGCGCGAGCTTCGCGAATCACTTCAGCACTGTTCGCCATACCGGCGGAACCGAGAATGAGGCTGCCTGCCTTCCCGACGCCCGCCGCATCAAGCGTTTCTGGACGCGTGGCATCGCCATAAATCGCATCGACGCCGTCCTGCCGTAACGCACGGACTGCGTCCATGTTCAGCTCGATCACCGTCGGTGCGATGCCGTTGTCACGCAGCAATCGCACCACTGTCCGGCCCGTAGGGCCAAATCCAATCACAACGGCCCGGTGGGCTGGATCACCTGTGCGCGATGTGCCCGGAGCTTTCATGTCGGAGGGTATCGCCGATGGCCGATTCAACAGTGCCCACAAACGCGGTCGCTCACCCACCCAGCGCTCAATGGGCCGGATCGTCCGGTATGCGAGAGGATTGAGCACGATCGACGCGATTGACGTCGCGACGAGCGCGTTCGTCGCCTCCATCGTGAGAACGCCCAGTTCTCGGCCAATTGTCGCGAGAATGAACGAGAACTCGCCAATCTGAGCCAGCGCGATGCCGACAGTCAGGGCAGCCCTGAGCGGATACCTCAGCGCCCAGACCAGGAAGAGTGCGACGAGCGGTTTTCCGATCAGCACGACACCAAGCGCGCCCATCACGAGTCCGGGAGACTCGACCAACGCGCCCGGATCCAACAGCATGCCCACCGAGACAAAAAACAGCACCGCGAAGGCGTCTCGCATAGGCAGCGCCTCCGACGCCGCCCGCAAGCTGTACTCGGAGCGGCCCACTACCAGGCCCGCGAGAAACGCGCCCAGTGCCATCGACACGCTGAAGATCAATGCTGAACCGACCGCGATGCCGAGAGCGATGACAAGCACGGTCAACGTGAACAACTCCCGCGACCGTGTGTCCGCGACGTAGTCGAGTACTCGCGGAATGACTCTTGTGCCGACGACGGCGGTGAACGCGACGAGGGCGGTCACTTTCAGGGCCGTCAGCCCGAGAGCCATCCACAGGGGGGTCTCAGCGGTAGCCGTGCCGAGGAGCGCCGGGAGCAGCACGAGTGCGACGACTGTGAAAAGGTCCTCAACGACCAGCCAGCCGACGGCGATGTGGCCCGCCTGCGTGTGCAGATCATTGTTGTCTGAGAGGACGCGCACGAGAACGACCGTGCTCGCCACGGCGAGTGCCATGCCGAAAATCAGACCCGCCGACCAGTCCCAACCAAAGGCTCGCGCGAGAAGCGCGCCCAAGACCGTGGCGACTGCGCTCTGAGCCACGGCGCCGGGAACGGCGACACGGCGTACCGCGAGCAGTTCTTCGATATGGAACTGGAGGCCGACGCCGAACATCAGCAGAATGACGCCGATCTCGGCGAGTTGCTCCGCCAGCGCTGCATCGGCCACGAAGCCAGGCGTGTGCGGCCCCACCAGCGTGCCGGCCAGCAGGTATCCAACGATCGGCGACAGTCCGAGGCGCTGTGTGAGGTAGCCGAGTACCAGCGCGGCGCCCAGTCCTCCGGATAGCGTTAGGATCAGATCGTATGCGTGCATGCTCTCGATTTGGCTGAACTATCAGCGGAGCCCCCAATGATTGCTCGACTCAAGCTGGTCTTGGTGAACGTTTCACTCGCCGCAGTCGCAGTGGCCGTGTTCCAGAGGTTATCGGGCTTTCCACCGCTCATCCTGTTTGTCGTCCCTCCGGCAATCGTCTTCCGCGTGTCAGGCCTCGGAGCGGCTCTCGCCGCCGCCGTAACCGGCGCCGTCGTGGGCGACTACTTCTTTGTCGCGCCGGTCGGCCACATCACGGTGCACTCGCAGGGACTCCGATTGCTGCTGTTGCTGCTGTTGGGAACTGCCCTACTACCTCTGGTGACGCCGCGAGGCTCCATAAGCAAGCCCGGAACGCGACCATAGCAACTCGTCTGAATCGGGTCTCACGTCCTCCTACGCTGACGCGTCAGCGCGCATAGATGTCGCCGCTGTTGCTGGTTTAACGGCGACCAAAGAGCACGGAAGCCGATCAAGAAGTCGCTCCACGGTATTGCCGCGCAAGTGTCTCGCGATGCCCGTGCGTCCCATTGTTCCCATCACCACGAGGTCGATGCCTTCCGCGACAACGAATTCGGGGAGTACATGTTCGATGCTTCCCCTGCGCAGCTCGAACTGCGTGCCGGCGACCCGGTGTCCAAAGGACTGCGCAAGCGCCGCGAGGTCTTGCTTGACGCGATCTCGGGTGCTGTCCAGATATGCGGAGTACTCATGGTCCGACGTATGGCTGGCCACTTTCCGCTCGGCGAACGGCTGCCATGCGTGCAGCAGAATCAACGAGCCGTCCTGCAGTCGTGCCAGAAGGAGCGCCAATTCAATAATCCTGCGATTTAACCCCTGTTTGACCGGATCGTCGGTGCTCGCGTCGATCGCGCCAACGATCCGAGGGTGTGCGGGTGGTGATCCGGGCCCGACGGCCCAGACGGGGCACGGGCATCGTCGAAACAGCTGAACGTCGACGGGACCAAACGGGTTGGGCCCCCTTGCGGCGATGTCGCGGGCATGGGAACGCACCAGCAAGTCGTGCCCGAAGCGCGCGACGTCTTCGATTAACGCGTCGGCTGGCGTGCCAGAAAGAATGTCGGTCTCTGCGACGACATCTCGCAATCCATACGCAAGGCGCGCCAGTTTCTCGCGACGCCGGGCCATGAGTTCATCCTCGAGGTCCTCGCGCAGAGCGCGGCGTGCCTCCGCAGGCGCCGACATAACGTCGACGACCCGAAGTGGCGCACCGCACTTCCGCGCGATCTCTGCCGCGCGCTCGAGAGCCGGCTGCGCCGTGGCGGTAGCGTCGACGTCCACGAGGATGCTTGTGAATGTGTTCATCGGTCTCGGCACGAGGCTTCGAGCCACATTCGCAGCGCCGCCTTCAGGGCGGCGCCGACTGCGAGATCCCAGAACCTTACGATAGCGCGCCGCCCGCGACGTCCATAGCAAATCCCTGCAGGCGGCAGCACCGCGACGGCACGGAATTCAGGCCGCCGCGACTATGCGCGATTATTCGCTCAACGGCGGCGTCGTCGCTCAGGACTTTTCGTTGCAGGTGATCCAGCCGTGTGCTTGTTCTCACCTGTTGTCGCTGAACGTTGATCGCCGCCGTTCTCAGCATCAGCCTCTTCCGTGACGTGGTCGGCCTTTTTCGACGGGGCGGGCGTTGAATGTGCCTGCCCGCGGCGCGCGACGAGTGCGATGACAACTACGATGAGCGCAAGAATCCCGAACTTGATCAGTTCACTGGTCTCCACATGCTCCCCCAATCCCCTGAATCTCTGAAGCAACGCACACGAAGACCGCACGGTCTCGCGGGCGTCAGGAACGAAGATTCAGAGCTGAGGTGGAGGTCGGCAGCCGGCAGGAGTGTGGCAGAAGTATCGACGGGCGGAATGCGGCGTGACTTCTGCGGCTGATGATAGCCTCAGAGTCGGGAGAGCCAGCGTCGGTGCCCGGTCAACCGCTGAATTGCTGAATCCCCACAGCTCGCCGCCGCTCTTGAGTCGCGGCACGAGCGCTTGCGGGGACGACACCACACCCACCGCGATACTGGCGTTTCCGCCACCGCCGAATGATGTTCTGCGCACCTCGTCCATGCCGCAGACCGCCAGACAATTGCTCAGGGCGATGACAAGAACGAGGGCGAGGTGAACCAGTGGGTGGCGAGACACCAAGGACAGTATATAGGGACGGATTGAGCGTACGACGCGTGACCCGTGCTGAAACAGGCTGCCGATGCTGAGCGCGAATCCTCTCATCTTCCTGGCGGCGGTGCTTCTGCTCGCTGGCGTTCTCTTGAGCAAGACCTCCTCGCGCTTGGGTGTGCCGAGCTTGCTGCTGTTTCTCGGGCTCGGGATGCTCGCCGGCTCGGAGGGACTACTTGGCATCGAGTTCGAGGATTTCGCGCTCGCGCAGCGTTACGGCATCATCGCGCTCGCGTTCATCCTTTTCAGCGGCGGAGCCGGGACCGCATGGCGGGAC
>DATMJU010000031.1:0-3740 GCA_035553795.1 Vicinamibacterales bacterium | reverse complement strand
CGCAGCTCGTGCCGATCGCCGTGGCGCGTGACGCGGACCAGGCGGATGCGCGACTTGCCGTAGGAGGTCTGGCTCAGGGCCATGACAGGATGTGAGGGCATAAGACTCCGTTAGCTACAATGCCTCCGATGGCAACAACGCCTCCGACCGCAGCAGCGCCTGAGTTTACCAACCTCGCCGATCTTGCGTCAGCGCGAGTTGGCGGGCGGGCAATCGCCACCAACGACGACTTCTTCGCGTCGAAGTCAGGCCTCGTCAAGGCTGAGCCGGCGGTGTGGATCGCTGACAAGTACACTTCGCGCGGCAAATGGATGGACGGCTGGGAGTCGCGCCGGCGGCGCATTCCCGGTCACGACTGGTGCATCGTCCAGCTTGGCATGCGTGGCGTCGTGCACGGCGTGGACGTGGATACCAGCTTCTTCACTGGCAACTTCCCGTCGCATTGTTCGATCGAAGCGGTGGATATGACCTCAGCACCGCGATCGTCGGTGCACGCGGTTGAAGGCCCGCCCTGGACGACGATTCTCGAGAAGACGGAGTTGCGCGGCAACAGCAGCAACTTCATCGCGGTGTCCGATCGACGGCCGTGGACGCATCTGCGACTCAGCATCTACCCGGACGGTGGCGTCGCGCGCCTGCGTGTTTACGGCGAGGTGTCGGTTGATTGGGATCGGGTCGCGCCGAAGGGGAAGCTCGTCGATCTCGCCTCGATCAAGAACGGTGGACTGTTCCTGGCTGCCAGCGACACCCACTATGGCACGCGCGGCGCACTGCTGATGCCCGACCGCGCGAAGAACATGGGCGACGGCTGGGAGACCAAGCGCAGCCGCGACCTCAATCACCGTGACTGGGCGATCGTTCGCCTCGGCACGCCCGGCATCGTCTCGAAGGTTGAGATCGACACCAATCACTACAAGGGCAACTACCCCGATCGCGCATCGCTCGAAGGCGTGTTTGCCCCCAACGTGATTGCCGGCAACCTCGCCGGCATGGAGTGGAGCACGATCGTCGCGGAAACGAAGCTGTCGGCGAACAAGCGCCACTTCTATTCGGGCAAGGCGATCGAGGCCACCGGACCGTTCACGCACGTGCGGCTGAACATCTTCCCGGACGGCGGCGTCAGCCGCCTGCGTGTCCATGGCAGCCCTGCACACGCTTGACACGGGGACGCCGGACGAAGCGCGTGCGGTCCTTGCACGCGCATGCGGATCGACACGGTGGGTCGATCGGATGCTGGCGCGCCGGCCCTTCAAGACCGATGCGAAGCTGTTGTTCGTCGCGCGCAACGAGTGGTTTGGGCTGACCGAGAAGGATTGGCTCGAGGCGTTCGCGCATCACCCGAAGATCGGCGACCGCGCCGCGCTGGCGGCGCGTTTTCCCGCCACGCACGATCTATCGTCGAAAGAGCAGGCCGCTGTCGGCGCCGCCGGCGAGGATGTTCTCACCGCGCTCGCGGCGGCGAACGACGCCTACTTCGAGCGGTTCGGGTTCATCTTTATCGTGTGCGCGACGGGTAAGTCTGCGGAGGAAATGCTAGCCCTGTTGCGCGATCGCCTTGGCAACGATCGCGCAACGGAGCTGCGAATTGCGGCGGAGGAGCAGGCGAAAATCACCGCGCTAAGGTTGAGCTAGCCGGCGGCGATTGCCCGGGCCGGCACCTCGACAGCTACCGTAAGATAGAGTCACCCCCATTGGACACGCCTAAACCCAACGCCGCGCGCGAACAGACCGACGACAGCTTGCGCGAGGAGCGCGAAAAGAGCGATCGCGCCATCGCCGATGGCCGTGACCAGGTTGAGAATATCGCCGATGCCGTCTTGCGCCACGCCCGAATCGAGGCTGATGCGGTGCTGCACGTCGCACGCGACAAGGCTGACCGCGTGCTTCGCGAGGGGGACGGCTCGGCGGCCGCCGTCCGCGCCGTGGAGCAGGAACGCGCCGCCGAGGACGCGGCGCTGCGCGAGGATCGAGCCGCGGCGGACGAAACGCTCGAGTTTGAGCGGGTGGAAACGGTGCGGCTGCTCGCCCGGCTCCTGCCTGAGGAACGCGAAGCCACTGACAGCCACTTGCACGCCGAGCGCGTGCGGTCCGACGGCGCGCTCGCCAATCGCGACGACTTCCTCGGGCTCGTAGCGCATGACCTGCGGGACCTGCTGAGCGGCGTCGCCCTGAGTGCCGCGATCATTGCGAAGAAGGTCGCCGACACCGACCAGCGCGACCCGGTCGCCCCCGAGATTGCGCGCATCCAGCGTCATACCGCGCGCGCCACCCGCCTGCTGAGCGATTTGGTCGACGTTGCGAGCATCGACGCCGGCCGCCTGGCCATTCACCCTGCTGCTGGCGATCTCTCGGCGCTCATCGCGGAAGTGGCCGATGAGTTCAGCGCTTCTGCGGCGGCCAAGGGCATCGACATCGCGGTCGATGACGCCGGCGCGGTGCCAGGCGACTTTGATCACGCGCGACTGTTTCAGGTGCTTGGTAACCTGGTTGGTAACGCCATCAAGTTCAGCCCGCGTGGCTCCAGGATCGTTCTGCGCGGCCGGCGCGTGGGAGACCAGCTGCAGTGCGCCGTCCAGGATCAGGGGCCGGGCATACCGGCCGAGCACATCGAGGCCGTGTTCCAGCGTTTCGCGCAATTGAAGGCGAACGATCGGCGTGGGCTGGGGTTGGGCCTGTTCATCGCGCAGCGGATCGTCGACGGACACGGCGGCCGCATTTGGGCTGAAAGCACGCCCGGCCAGGGCACGAGCGTGCTCTTCAGCATCCCGACGGCTTTCGCCGCCTGATTCGCTAGTTCCCCAGCTTGTAGACCAGCAGCTCGCCGGCATAGCCGGGCCCGCTGACCGCGACGGCGATGTACTGCACGCCGTTGAGCATGTAGGTCATCGGTGATCCCGTCTGCGGCGCCGGCATGAAGATCTGGCCCACGTCGGCGCCCGTCGCCTTGTCGTAGGCGCGCAGATACGCGCCGCGGCCTTCCGGATACGTCGCGAACCCGCCTTCACCGGCAATCAACAACGTCTTCGTGGTCAGCACGCCGATGCGGCCGGGGCGGCCCGTGCGCGGAATGGTCAGGCCCTTCAGCGCGGGGTTGTTCTTGATGTTGTCGGCCGTTTCGCCGTGCGGGATGCGCCACAGCTGCTCGCCCTTGTTCATGTCGATCGCGCTAATCGTCGCGTATGGCGGCTTGATCAGCGGCAGGCCGCGCACGTTGAGGCCGCCACCGCCGCCAGGGCCGGCCGGCTTCGCGGTCGGATCCGGATTGCGGGCGACGCCGCGCACGTAAAGCATGTCGGAGGCGTTGTTCTCGGGCGGGATCAGGCTCAGCGAGGTGATCGCGACGTTCGTGAAGATATAGAAGCGCTTCGTCTCGGGATCGAACGAGCCGCCCTGCCAGTTGGCGCCGCCGGTGACTTCCGGAATCATCAGCGTGCCGCGCGGGCCTTCCCACTTGCTGACCACGGGCGGCGTGAAGATCGGGCCCATCTTGTACATCGACGCGACCTTGATGGCTTCGGCGCGGAGCTCGGGGGTGAAGTCGAGCAGGTCATCCACCGTGACGCCCTGGCGCTCGTACGCAGGGGGCTTGGTCACGAACGGCTGCGTCGGCGAATACCATTCGCCGGGGACGTCGCCCTTTTCCACCGGACGCTCTTCGATCGGCCACACCGGCTTGCCGGTTGCGCGATCGAACACATAGAGCCAGTTCTGCTTCGTCGGCTGCGCGACCGCCTTCACAG
>DATMJU010000030.1:0-2882 GCA_035553795.1 Vicinamibacterales bacterium | reverse complement strand
GGTGGTGTGGGCCGAAGGCTTCGGCTACGCGGACATCGCGAGCAAGGCGCCGATCACGCCGAAAACGGTGTTCCGGATCGGCAGCGCGTCGAAAGTGCTGACCTCCGCTGGTGTGGGAGTGCTCCTCGATCAAGGGAGATTGCATCTCGACGACACGATTCAGAAGCTCGTGCCCGATTTCCCGGAGAAGCAGTGGCCGGTCACGTTGCGGCAGTTGATGGCACACACCGCCGGCGTCAGGAGCGACAGCGGCGACGAAGGGCCGCTGTTCGGGATGAACTGCGATCGCCCGGTCGACGCCTTCAAGGAGTTTGCCGATCGCGAGCTGCTGTTCGAGCCAGGCACCGAGTATCGCTACTCCAGTTACGGCTGGATCGTCGTCAGCGCCGCGGTCGAAGCGGCGGCGGAAGAGCCGTTCCTGAACTTCATGCGCAAGAAAGTGTTCGAGCCGCTCGGCATGGACAGCACCGTGCCGGACTCGACGACGGTGTTGCCGGAGTCGGCGACGTTCTACTTTCCAAAGTTCGCCGCCGATCCGCGCTACGGTCCCGACGTGATGCGCGAGGTCAACTACACCTGCTATTCCGGCGCGAGCGTGTTCCTGTCCACGCCGACGGACATGGTTCGCTTCGCGCTCGGGGTTAAGGGCGGCAAGCTGCTGAAGCCGGAGACGTTTGCGCTGCTCCAGGCTCCGCAGAAGACCGCATCGGGTGCGGAGACCGGCTACGCGCTCGGCTGGGACATTGAAGTTGCCAACGTGAACGGCCGGGACACACGCACCATCGGCCACGACGGGGATCAACTCGCCGGGCAGGTGTCGTCGCTCATCACCTTCCCCGACAGCGACATCGTCGTCTCGGTCATCTCCAACATGTCGTACGCGAAGGCGTACGATGTGGCGCTGAAAGTGGCTGAGGCGTTTCTCGCGAACCGGAAGTAGCGCTTCTGGCGTAAGCTGAGATCCTGATGAATACCCGCTGGTCGGCGTCGCTCGGTCTGTTTTCGACCGTGACGACGCTGGTGTGTTGAACGCTGCCGATTGTGTTCGTGAGCCTAGGTCTAGGCTCCGTCGTCGCGTCCGCGCTTGATGTCGCGCCCTGGCTGATGGCCGTGGGCCGCCAGAAGAGCCTTATCTTCCCAGCCGTCGGCGTCATGCTCGCCTTCAATTACTGGCTGGTCATCATCCGCCCCCGGTCAATGGACTGCGCGCCCGGCGACGTCTGCCACGTGGACAGCCGGCCGTCGCGATTCAACCGCGCCATGCTCTGGACCTCGTTGTGGATCTACGCCATCGCGGTGGTGTTCACCTACGGCGCGCAGTGGTGGATCGAACGGTCATGAGAATCGCGTTCGCGCTGATCCTGCTGTGCGGCTCGAGCGTTCCATCGCTGGCCAATGGACACGGTCCGGTATTTGGAGCGGCCACGCCGACGCTGGGGCGCGGTGCCTGGAGCCTCGATCAAGCCTGGACGATGCGGTTCGGCGACCAGTCGACGCGCGAGCAGATGCTGAAGACCATGGTGACGTTCGGCATCACCGAAATCGTTCAGGCATCCGTCTCCCTTCCTGTGGTGATGTCAGACAACCGCTTCGCGCCGGCGCGGATGATGAGTTCGATGTCGAACGACCGCGAACTCGAAGGGCTCGTAGGCTACCGGTTTCAACGCACGCCTGTTGGCATCGGCGGACGGCGTGAGAGCACGTTGTATGTCGGCGGCACAATCCCGTTCGAGCGCAATCGGCTGGGCGTGGCTGCCGGAGGGTCGTTGATCGTTGCTGCGGCCACGGGGTACGCAGGCCGCGCGCACTATGTGTGGGTCGGCGGGGCGATTCAACACTATTTCGAGCGGGCCGGCGATCGCCTGGGTGACTCTCGCACGCTCACCGCTGTCTATGGCTACCGGCCAAAGGTGTTTCGCGCGGAACACGACCGCCCCGATCTGCGATTCTTCATCGAGTCGACGTTCGAGGATCGCCAAGGCAGCCAATCGACGCTCGCGCGGCCCGCGCCGCCGCCGCGCACGCTCTTCGTGGGACCCACAACGCTGCTGGTGTACAAGGCGATTGCCGCGTCGGGCGGGATTCAATGGGCGGCGTATCAGCAGGATGCTGTTGGCGCGAAAGAACGGATGCGCGTCGCCGTCAACTTCAGTTATTTTTGGTTCAGATAGGAGCGGTGATCACGTTCAGGACGCTGGCACTCGCACTCGGATTGGTGGCCTTCAGCGCGGCAACGGCGCACGCTGAATTCCGTCGCGTCGAGATCAAGACGCTCGGCATGGATTGAGAGACCTGCGCCCACGCCGTGCGCGTGGCCATGCAGAAGGTAGCCGGAGTCGCATCGGTCCGTGTCAGCCTCAATGAAGGCCTCACCGTGCTGGAGTTGACGCCCGGCAACACCGTCACCCTCGTCCGCTTGAGGGAGATCATTCGTAACAACGGCTTCCCAACGCGCGAGGCGCGGGTCGTGGCAATCGGGACGGCGGTGTCTACCGGCAACGATCTCGCGCTCGAGGTTGCCGGCACCCGCGAGCGTTTTCCCATCACCGTTTCTACAGCCGAGCAGCGCCAGTACGCCGGCCAGCTCCGCTCGAAATCCGGCCCGTGGCTCGTGACCGGCACGATCGATACGAAAGATCCACAGTCGATGACGCTGGCGGTGAGCGCGGTCGGCCAGCCTTAATCCGCTTTCCGGGTGTCGCCGTTCGGGGTAAGGTATCCCCTCAACGGAGGAGCCATGCCGCGACGTTTCATTGCACTACTTGCTCTACTCGTGATGTCCCCGATTGCTGCCTATGCGCAGGCCGGGAGCGCCGCCAGCAGTGTCGAGCCATTCAAGGTTGGAACATTCCGCATCGCGCAGCACCGCACCAACCGTGGTG
>DATMJU010000029.1:0-6535 GCA_035553795.1 Vicinamibacterales bacterium | reverse complement strand
TCCTCGACGATTCGGCTGTAGAACCCTTCGAGGCCGACAGAAACCGCGGGGCCGACCAGGAGCAGCATGAACGCGGGCTGCGATCGCTGCGCGGCCAGCGGAACGATCCAGCCGGCCTGGCTCACGCCGGCCAGCCCGATGCGTTGCGGATTTATCTCAGGCCGCGTGCGAAGAAACGCCACGCCGGCCGCGATGTCGGATGCGAGATCGTTGAATACCGGAATGCTGTCTCGCGCGCCGACGAAGACGAACGTGCCGGAGGATTGGCCCACGCCGCGTTTGTCGAAGCATAGTGTCGCGAATCCTCTCGACAGGAAACCGTCGGCGAGAAAGCGGCAGGAGTCCTTGGTCTGCTGCCCTGAGCCATGACCGAAGACCACCGCCCCGACAGGGCTCGTGTGCGCCGGCACGTCGAGCCGATAGCTCAGTCGCACGTCGCCGTTGGTGAAGAACCCGTTGGTGGTTTGTCTCGCAGCGCTGGCAGCTGCCGGAGTGGACGCGTCCTGGCACGCCGCGCTGATCATGGTGGCGAGCACAAGCACGACCTTGAGGATGACCTTTGGCATTGCGTGTGCAGGAACTATAGCGATGCGCAGACCGGTCTTGAGGCGGGGGCGAACAATTTGGCTGGGACGAACGAATACGGCCGCTCGCCACCCCGTTCTGCGCGGTCACCATACCGTTGACGTCGCCATCGTAGGCGGTGGGATGTCCGGCGCGATGATTGGCGAGGCATTCGCCGCTGAAGGCGCGAGCGTGGCGATTGTCGAAGCGGCTCGTGTCGGGCACGGCAGCACGGCAGCCAGCACCGCGCTGCTGCTACAGGAGCCTGACTACGATCTCGACGCCCTGACCAGGAAGCACGGGCGGCGTGATGCCCGGCGCATCTGGCGTTTGAGCCGGGACGCCGCGCGCGATTTCATCGACACCATTCGCCGGCTGCGCATCCGGTGCAGCCTTCGTGAGTGCGATTCCCGGTACTACACGCTCGATCCAAAGCGCGCGCGAGCGCTTCAACGTGAGCTCCGCCGGCGGCATAGCGCCGGCCTCGCGGGAACCTGGCTCGATGCTGAAGCGCTCGAATCGGCCAGCGGCATTCGCGGCGCCGGCGCCATTCGCACACGCGGCAACGCGAGGCTGAATCCGCTCGCCGCCACCATTGGGTTGATCGACGCAGCCATCGCCAAGGGTGCGGCGGTATTCGAGCGCACCACCATCAGCCGGATCCGGCAGCGGGAGGATGGCGTGCGCTTGTACGCGCCAGCCGGATGGATCGATGCGCGGCAGGTCGTGATCGCGACCGGTTATGCGACGCGTTATTTTCGTCCGCTCGCAGGCCGCTTCAAGATGCGGCACACCTACGTGCTGGCGACGCCGCCGCTGGCGCAAAAGACGAGGCGCGCCATGGGACTTGGCAACGTGATGCTGTGGGACACCGCGCGGCCGTACCACTACGTGCGGTGGACCGACGATCATCGCCTGCTGCTCGGTGGCGAAGACCGGCCGGTGAAGCCCGGTGCGAGGCATTCAGCGCAGTTCGCCGCGGCAGCCTCGGAGCTCCGCGATTACTTCGAACGGATCTTTCCATCGCTCGATGGATTGCCAGTGGACCTGGCCTGGGAAGGACTCTTCGCGATGACGCCGGACGGCCTTCCGTACATCGGCCCGCACCGGCGGTATCCCCATCACGCCTTCGCGCTCGGCTATGGCGGCAACGGCATGACCTTCGCCGCGCTCGCTGCCCGACTCCTCGTCGAACAGTGGCGCGGCGTCAGGTCGCCCGATCACGAGCTCTTCGCGTTCAGCCGCTAGTCTTCCTTCCAGGGGTTGTTCGCAAAGACGGCCAACTCCGTCCACAGCACGCGCCGCGGCATGTCGAGTCCCGCCATGATCGTCGCGGCAATGTCCTCGGCGTATAACTTGTTCGGATTGTTGCGGCCGGTCTTCCCCATCCAGTTGGTCTGGACTTCGGACGGACAGATGCAGATCACGCGCACGCCATGCGGCCGAAGATCCGCCTGCCAGCACTGCGTGATGCCGCGCATCGCCCACTTGCTGCCGGCATAGACCGTCGCACCCTTGGCGCCCTTCATCCCGGAGGTGGACGCGATATTGACGATGTCACCGTCGCCGCGGGCCTTCATTTGCGGCACGACGCGATTGGTCATGTCAACGGCGCCGAAGACGTTGGTGGCGAACAGGTCGCGCATCTTCGACATGTCGAGGTCGCCGATCTCGGCGTTGTAGCCGAACGCGGCGTTGTTGATCAGCACGTCGATGCCGCCCATCCTGGCGCCGCACTCGTCAACGACGCGCTGGTTGTCGGCATCCGACGACACATCGGCGCGAATGCCATGCGCGCCGGTCTCGCGCGCGACCGCTTGAATGTGAGAGTCGGTGCGGCCCGTGAAGACCACCTGGTGTCCGGCCTTGCGAGCCGCGGTAACGAGGGCGGCGCCGATGCCCTGGCTGCCGCCCGTAATGAGAAATCGGCGTGTGTTCATCCGCCGATTATTGCCTATCGGCCTATCGGCCCATTGGCCTATTGGCCCATTGGCCTATTGGCCTACGGATTAACCACGCACGTCGGCGCCACGCTGCGGACGTCCCGCACGTGCAGCTGACGCACTTCGAGGTCGATCTCTTCCTTCGTCTTCACGGTCGGCGTGTCACCGCCGGCTGTTGACGGGGCGGCCTCGGTGGTCTTCTTCGACTCCTGCTCCATCTCCTGCGTCTTGCCCGCGATCGTGCCCGTCACCTCGACGCGCTTGCCGAGGTGCTGCGTCAGGTTGTCGCCGCCAAAGAGGACGTACGAGTGCGTGTCCCGCTCGTCATTCATGGCTCTTGCCGCCGTCGAGACCGCGGCATCGGGTGCCGCCGTCAACACGAAGTTGCCATCCGCGCTGGCCGTCAGGCAGCCGGAGATCGTCGACATGTCACCTGAGCCCTTCGACGCGTCGCCCGCCGCGCGCTCATCACCCCGAGCGGACGAGCATGCTCCCGCTGTAAGCCCCAGAATGACCGTCGCCGTTGCACAAATCAGATTCCGTTTCGCCACATTCGCCTCCGGCCCAATGAAATGCAGGATTCAGGCCGGTACAAACTGACGAGTTACTCCGTCTAATCCCGTATGCCTTGGTGGAAGCGCGACCCCAAACCTCAGCCTGACGTCCCGGCCGACCCGAACATGCCGGTGATACGCCTCGAGCATGTCACCCGCGTCTTCGAGGGTGACGCCGACGAAGAGACCCGCGCGCTGGACGACGTCAGCGTCGACATCCACCGCGGCGAATACGTGGCCGTGTCCGGGCCGTCGGGCTGCGGCAAGTCCACGTTCCTGTCCATCGTCGGCCTGCTCGACACGCCGACGTCTGGCCGCTACTGGTTGAACGGGCGCGCCACCGACACGCTGTCGATGACCGAGCGGGCGCGCGTGCGCAACCTCGATGTCGGCCTGGTGTTCCAGAGCTTCAACCTGATCGGCGACATGACGATCTACGAGAACGTCGAGTATCCGCTCACCGTTCGCGGCGTTGACGGCGCGGAACGGAAAGCGCGCGTCGAAGCGGCGCTCGAGCGGGTGGGGTTAACGGCGCGCGCCAAGCTGCGCCCGGGATCGTTGTCCGGCGGCCACCAGCAACTCGTTGCCGTCGCGCGCGCGATCACCGGCCGGCCGGCGATCCTGCTGGCCGATGAACCCACGGGCAACCTGGATTCGAAGTCCGGCGAAGCGCTGATGGAGATGTTCGGGGAGCTGCACGCCGGCGGGTCCACGATCTGCGTGGTCACGCACGACCCCCGCTGGCAGGCGCAGGTCCGGCGTCACATCTATATGCTGGACGGCCGCATCGTTGACGGCCCGACTACCTGACTACCTGACCACCTGACTACCTGACCACCTGACTACCTGACTACCTGACACCTGACCACCTGTCCCCCGTTAAATCCGGAGACATTCGGGCACTCATTCCGATTTACCCTTGTATCCATGCGTACACGTAATTCCACTGGCTTCCCTGCCCTGACGCGACGTCGCTTCCTGGAGCAACTGGGAGCGGTGGGCGGATCGTCACTGGTCTTCAGCGCCATGACCTCGTGGGACCTGGCGGCCGCATCGGCCGGCCAGAAGCCATCGCTCAGCGGCAAGCCCGCGCGGGCCAAGGTGGCGATCCTCGGCGGCGGCTTGTCCGGCATGGTCGTCGGGTACGAGCTCGGCAAGCTTGGCTACGACTACCACCTGTACGAAGCGCGCGAGCGCGTCGGCGGCTTGCAGTGGGCGGTCAGGCGCGGCTCGGAACACACCGAGGTCGGCCCCAATGGCGAGAAGCAGGTGTGCACGTGGGACGAAGGTCAATACGTCAACGTGGGCCCGTGGCGCATCCCGTATTCGCATGAAGCGGTGTTGAACTACTGCAAGGAACTCAACGTTCCGCTGCAGGTCTTCCTCAACGACTCCGACAACAACTACTTCTATTACGAAGGCAACAGCGCCGGCCCGCTGTCGAACAAGAAGATTCGCGTCCGCGAGGTGAAGGCGGACATGACCGGCGCGATCAACGAGCTGTTGGTCAAGGCGATCGATCAGAACAAGCTCGACCTGCCGATGACCGCTGAAGATCAGAAGCGGCTGACCAACTACTTGATCAGCCAGGGCTACCTCAACACCAGCTCGCGCACCTACAAGGCGTTCGAGAATCGCGGCGAAGGCGATCCGCACGCACTCGCGGAGCTGCTGCAGGGGCCGTTCGGTAACCGCATGCGTTCAGTGCCGGCGATCGAAGGCACGACCGCCGCGCCGATGTTCCAGCCGGTGGGCGGCATGGATCAGATCGCCAAGGGCTTCCAGCGCGCGATGGATCCCAAGCGCATCACCTTCAACGCCGAGATCCAGTCGGTGTTGCAGGATGCCAACGGCGTCAAGATCACGTATCTAAACACCAAGAACAACAAGAAGGTGCAAGTCGAGGCCGACTACGTGGTGGTGTGCCTGCCGCTCAACCTCGTCGCGCGGCTGGAGATCAACCTCTCGCCCGAGATCATGGACGCGGCCAAGCAGGTCACCTACAGCAACAGCGCGAAGATGGGCCTCGCCATGAAGCGCCGCTTCTGGGAAGAGGACGACCACATCTTCGGCGGGCACCTCTATTCAAACCTGCCGCTCGGCGAGTTCTCGTATCCGTCGTACGACTACTTCACCAAGAAGGGCACGCTGCTCGGCCTCTACGCCAACGGGCCGGTCGGCACGCTGCTCGATCAGCCGATCGCCGCGCGCGTCGAGCACGTGTTGATGCACGCCAGCAAGGTGCATCCGCAAATACGCACAGAGTTCGAAAGTGCCTACGCGGTGTGGTGGCGCAAGGTGAAGTACAACGAGGGCGGCTATGCCAGCGGGCGCAACCCCGAACGCCGCGCCATCCTCTCCCGTGTCGACAACCGCATCGTCCTCGGCTCGGCGGCCAACACACCGCACTCCGAGCCAGATTGGCAGGAAGGCGCCATCTCCGCTGGCTGGCAGGCGTTGAAGTCGATTCACGAACGCGCGATGCGCACCTGACCCGCAGCGCAGAACGCTAGAACTGGAACAGGCGCGTTGCCTTGACCACGAACGCGCGATTACGAAGGCCCGGATAGCCCGAGGTCGTCGTATCGCGCTCGTCGGTGTACACCACGAACAGCTCGCTCCCGGGCTGATACTCCCATCGGAAACGCAGGTTGCTACTGAAGACCTTGTCAGCGGACGAGTACTGGACCAGCGCGCTCAAAAAACGGCGCGGCGAGAATCCATAGTCGGTCCGCGCGCGATAGACCTGCGAATCGAAACCGCCCGACGGCCTCGTCACGTGATTGATCGTGAAGCTTGGCTCGAGCGACCACTGCTTCAGGATCGCGAAGCGTCCGCTCGAATACGTGAGCGACGTGAGATGACCGTCGTAGAACGTTCCGGCCTGCAGCGCCAGGCTGCCGGACAGCCGGCGCTGCTGGCCGAACCCGTAGGTCGCGACGATGTCGTTGAAGCCGTAGCCGCCGCGCGGGATCGTGTGTCCTGGAGACACGGTGAACGGACGGCTGAGGAACTCGTAGCGATCGGCGGCGACGATCGAGATAAGGTCGCTGTTCTGCAGCTCGGTCAGGAAACGGCCTGCCACGTTGCGCGTCTCGAGGAAACCCGCACCGTTCTTCAGGTATTCGAACGTGCCTTCCCATGTGTACTTGCGGACCCATCTACTGCCCACCGGCCGCGGACTGAAGCGCGCCGACGCGAATGAGCGCTGGAAGTTCGTGCGATTCGTGAAGCCGACTTCGGGGCTGTAGTTGGCGCCCACCTTCAGGTAGTCAAGGCGCACGCCCCAGCGATCAGGCGCATAGTCGAAACGCCCGGTATAGCTGCGATTGTCCTCGGTTCGCCCGCCGGTGTTCGACTGCGCGAAATATCCGCTCGTCGTCAGGTCATTGAAAAGGAGAAGGTGCCGTCCACGCCGAAGGCCAGGTTCGACTCGCCGCGCACCAGCGCGGACTGCGAACGATTGGTCAGCAT
>DATMJU010000028.1:0-6212 GCA_035553795.1 Vicinamibacterales bacterium | reverse complement strand
ACCCTCTACATGCTCGACGTCTATCCCTACCTGCTCGAGCAGTTTCACCTCTGGCACAAGAGAATGGGCATGGACCGGTCGCCGCTGGGCAATCTTCCGTGCTGCTAAAGACATGCGCGCGCTGATTGAAAAGAAGATCCTGTTCTTCGGCGGTAAGGGCGGTGTCGGCAAAACAACGTCGGCTTCCGCGGTTGCGCTGGCCGCGGCGAAGGCCGGCAGGCGCGTGCTGCTCGTGTCGACCGATCCCGCGCACTCCACGTCCGACATTTTCGAGCGGCCGATTGGTCCGGAGCCGGTCGAACTCCTGCCCAACCTGCACGGTCTCGAGATCGACGGCGAGTTCGAATCGCGGCGCTACGTGGCCGAGGTCAAGGAACGCATCTCGGGACTGTTCGGCCACACCATCCTGAAGGAAGCGAACCGCCAGATCGATCTCGCCGCCAGCATGCCGGGCGCCGAGGAGATGGCGCTGTTCGACAAGATTGGCGCGTTGGTGCGCGGTGGCGATGAGCGTTTCGACCTGGTCATCTTCGACACCGCGCCGACCGGCCACACGCTGCGGCTGATCCGCATGCCCGAGTTGATGGAGTCGTGGATTCGCGCGCTGTCGAAGTCACGCCAGGCCATGCTTGGCGTGGAGCAGGATGATGCGACCGATCCGGTGATGATCACCTTGTCCAGCCGGCTCGAGCATCTGCGCGAGTTTCGCGCGCGCCTGCTCAGCCCGCGGATCTGTTCCTTCGTCCTGGTGCTGGTGGCCGAGCGTCTGCCCATAGAAGAAACGGCGCGGGCAATCGAGCAGTTGCAGGAGGCGGGCGTGACCATCGGAGGCCTGGTCGTCAATCGCATCCTGCCGGAGACGAGCCCCGATCCGTTTCTGCGGGCGCGCCACGAGCAGGAAGTGGTCTACCTCGACGAGATCGACCGCCGCTTCGCAAGGCATGCGCGCGTGCGCGTGCCGCAACTGCCCTCTGACGTGCACGGTGTTTCCACCCTCGAACATCTCGCGACGATCCTCACTGCGGAGAAAGCGCTTTCATCATGACGATTACCAGACCTCAACCTACGGAGTTCGCGCAGTACTACGCCGGATACATCGGCAAAGTCCCCGACAGCGGGCCTGTCGCGCAGCTGACGGATCAAATTGGCGAACTGGAGCGGCTGCGCTCGTTGCCTGAAGACAAGGGCAATTACGCCTACGCCGACGGCAAATGGACGGTGAAGGAAGTGCTTGGCCACCTTGCCGACGCGGAGCGGGTGTTCAGCTACCGGCTGACGCGCATCGCCCGGGGCGACCAGACGCCGCTGGCGGGCTTTGACGAGAACGCGTGGGCGAAGACCGCGCCGCACGGCAGGCGCAAGATGTCTTCAGTTGTCGACGAGATGATTGCCATCCGCCGTTCGACCCTGGCGCTGATTGACTCGCTGGACGATTCGACCATCGGCAACAGTGGTGTCGCCAACAACAATCCGGTGTCGGCGCGCGCCATTTGCTGGATCCTGGCCGGTCATACCCGGCATCACCTCGACATCCTGGCGGGGCGATACGGGGTAAAGTAAAAAGACCGATGAAGTTCGCCCCCGAGTACGTCAAGCACGTACTGAACGAGAATTTCGAAGACGCCAAGAAGCTCCTGCTGTCGCCCCTGATGGCGATCAACTACGCGCATCTCGTGATGCTGGCGGAGCAGGGCATCATTTCAGCGCAGGATGCGCGCGCCCTTCGAAGCGCGCTCGACAGCATCTCGCTCGACAAGGTTCGCCAGGTCCTCTACGACGGCACCTACGAGGATCTGTTCTTCTACATTGAGCGCCTGATCGATCAGGCCTGTGGCGTTGACGTCGCCGGCCGCCTCCACACCGCGCGCAGCCGCAACGATCTTGCGATGACGATGTACCGCATTCGGCAGCGCGAGTTCATCGCGTCGCTGGCGCACGCGACCCTGGAGCTGCGCGAGGCGCTGATCGCGCTCGCCGAGCGTCACAAGGAATCGGTCTACGGCGCGCACACCCACACGCAGCCGGCGCAGCCGACGACGATCGCGCACTACTTGCTGGCGATCATCGAGCAGCTCGAGCGCGATACCACCAGACTTGGCGCGGCGTACGAATCGACCAACCGCAACCCGCTGGGCGCCTGTGCGATCACCGGCACCGGTTTTCCGATCGACCGCACGCGCACCAGCGAGCTGCTCGGCTTCAGCGGCCCGACGTGCAACACCTACGGCAGCATCGCGACCGTTGACTACCTGCTCGAGAGCGTATCGGCAACCAGCATCCTGATCGTCGGCCTGGGCCGGGTCGTGCAGGACTTGTTGCTGTGGTGCACGATGGAGTTCGGCTATCTGCGGCTCAGCGACGGCTTCGTGCAGGGCAGCAGCATCATGCCGCAGAAGCGCAACCCGGTGGCGCTCGAGCACTCCCGCGCGATCGGCAGCAAGGCCGTTGGCCAGGCGCAGGCGATTACGATGACGGTGCACAACACACCGTTTGGCGACATCAACGACACCGAAGACGATTTGCAGCCGCTGGTCGCGTCGATGTTTCGCGATGCGCTGCGCATGGTGACGCTGGTCGCGGCCGC
This sequence comes from Vicinamibacterales bacterium, assembly GCA_035553795.1. Taxonomy (GTDB): domain Bacteria; phylum Acidobacteriota; class Vicinamibacteria; order Vicinamibacterales; family UBA2999; genus 12-FULL-67-14b. The sequence goes on along the minus strand of DATMJU010000028.1, from coordinate 3,628 downwards.
CATGAAGCTCGCTGACTTCAACGTTGAGCGCCTATCGGAGCGCGCCGGCGATCATGGCACCACGCTCACCGAACTGGCCGACACGCTGGTGCGCGATCACGGTCTGCCGTTCAGGAACGCGCACGCGATTGCGGCGCTGCTACTGAAGGCGCGCACAGAAGATCCGGGCGTTGCCTTGTCCGGAGCGCTCTCGAAGGCGTCGGCGGCAATCCTTGGGCGCCCGCTCGAGTACAGTGAAGCCGAGCTGCAGAAGATCATGAGCCCCGAGCACTTCGTGCGCGTGCGGACCACCTACGGCGGGCCGGCGCCCACCGAGACGGCGCGCGCGATCGCCGAGTCGGCGCTGCTCCTGCAATCAGACAAGGTCAGTTGGCAGGCGCGGCGCTGGCAGCTCGAGAACGCCGAGACGGAACTCGCCGCGAAGGCGGCGGCCTTATGACCGAGATGCAGCGCACCTACGTCAAAGTGACCTTGATCTGGGTGGCGACGCTCGCCGTCCTCTACGCTTTCCAGATCTTTTACACCCGCTGATGTCAGCCATCGACTGGAGCATCATCGGCCTCTATCTGATGTGGATCGTCTGGGACGGCATTCGTCTCAGCCGCAATACAGACAAGATCGACGGCTACTTTCTCGCCAGCAAGAGCCTGCCATGGTGGGCGGTCGGTCTGTCGGTGATGGCAACGCAGTTGTCGGCGATCACCATGACCAGCAGCACCGGGCAGGGCTACGCCGACGGCATCGGTCTGTTGCAGCAGTACTACGCACTGCCGATCGCGATGATCATCATCTCGGTCACGTTCGTGCCCTTCTTCCGCAACGCCAATATCTACACCGCCTACGAGTACCTCGAGGGCCGCTTCGACGCGCGGGTCCGCTCGCTGACCGCGCTGTTGTTCCTGTTGTCACGCGGCATGGCCACCGGCGTGGTGATCTCGGCGCCGGCTGTCGTGCTGTCGGTGATGATCGGCGCCGACATCAGCACCATTTGCTTGTTGCTGGCGGTGCCGACCGCGATTTACACGATGTACGGCGGCGTGCAGGCGGTGGCCTGGACCGACGTCAAGCAGATGTACCTCATCGTGTTCGGCCTCGTCGCGGCGTGTGTCACGCTGATCGCCGGCCTGCCGGCCGACATCAGCGTCAACGATGCGATGCACCTGGCCGGCACGGCGGGCAAGCTGCAGGCGTTCAACTTCTCCACCGATCCCTCGGTGCGATTCACCTTCTGGACCGGCACCATTGGCGCGCTGTTCCTGTTCCTGTCTTACTTCGGGACGGACCAGAGCCAGGTGCAGCGCTACCTGACGGCGAAGACCGACGACGAGGCGCGCACCTCGCTGTTCATGAGCGCCTACTGGAAGATCCCGCTGCAGGCGCTGGTGATGATCATCGGCGTGTTGATGTTCGTCTTCTACCTGTTCACGCCGCCGCCGATGTTGTTCAACCGCGTGCACGACGAGCGGGTACGCGCCAGCGCCAGGGCCGGGGAGTACGTGGCACTGGAGCAGCGGTTCACCGCTGCGGTCGGCGAGCGAAGCGGCATTGCGCAGCAACTGACCCAGGCCGAGGAATCCGGTGATGCCGCGGCACTGGCCACGGCACAGGCGGCGTTCCTGGCCAGCGAGGCCAGGGTGAAGAGCGTGCGCGCCGAAGCGATCGCGTTCGTCAAGGACGTCACCGGCGACAGCACCTACAACGACGTCAACTACGTCTTCCCGACATACATCGTCACGCAAATGCCGGTTGGCCTGATCGGATTATTGATGGCGGCGATCTTCGCGGCGGCAATGTCGACCATCGCCGGGGAGCTGTCGGCGCTGTCGACGTCAACCGTTATTGATTTCTACCGGCGCTGGGTCAGCCCCGATGCCACCGACGAGCGGCTGTTGCGCGTGTCGCGGTACGCGATGCTGTTCTGGGCTTTGTTCGCGTCGTTGGTGGCGATCTGGGCGGCAGAGCTCGGCTCACTGATCGAAGTGGTCAACCGGTTCGGATCCTTCTTTTACGGATCGATCCTCGGCGTGTTCCTGCTGGCGATTGGTTGGAGCCGCGCAAACGCGATCGGCGCGCTCGTCGGCCTGGTCGCCGGGATGAGCGTCGTCGCGTACTTCACGGTGTTTACCACCGTCGCGTTCCTCTGGCACAACCTGATCGGCGCCGTTGTTGTGTTCATCGTCGGCATGATCGTCAGTGAACTGACGGGGCCGCGGAAACAAGAATCAGTAGTTGGGTAAGCCGCTCCTGATCGCGTTCTTCGGCGTGCTGCTCTTGATGGTCGCGTCGTGGGCGCTCGGCGAGTTTCTGAGGCAGAGGAAAGATAAGTAGCTACTTACAGCTTGTCCAGCCCTTCCTTCCCAATCACCACATTCCACACCAGCAGCTCGTACTGCACCACGCCGGCCCGGTAGTACGGGTCCGCGTCGCGGATGGCGTCCAGTGACTTCTGCGGATTGTTGTCGTCAACGCGGAGCAGCATCATGCCGCTGAAACGCGGGTCGTGCGGGCCTGCGGCGAGGAGTTTTCCCTCTTCCTTGAGCTGACGCTGGAAGGCGCGGTGGGCTTCCTGGTGGACGACCACTTCTTCGACGGGCCGCCGGTAACGGATCAGTGCGAGCGCATACATGCAGAAGAGGATACTTCAGTCCCACAAACGGACACTTTTCCAAGGGCTGCCAACCGTTTCAAGTCTGTAACCGTCCATTAATCAGCGGGTTACACGGACAGGTCAGACTGGTACGGTAATCGCTATAGAACAGCCCGGAACACGCATCATGGCCACGCTGAAGACCACGACCGACCGCCCCCGACTGGCACCCCGGAGCCGCTTCTGGCCCCGTGTGTTTGGCGCGGTTAGTGTTGGCGCGCTGACCCTGGCCCCGGTGGCGACCCTGGCGTTGTGGCTGCTGATCAGCGATCCGGTGACGGCTGCGGCCGTCATGGAACGGGGGGACCTGCTGCCGGTGGTGGTGGCCCTCTTTAAGTTGATCGGCAATGCGTTGATGTCGGTGATGTCAGCGCTCTAACGTTCACCGCCACCTTCACGCCGAAGCCGCAATTGGGCGAAGGCGGACCTAAGATAGTGGCGATGCCATCGCTAACGTTCCTGGGAGCTGCACGAACGGTCACCGGCTCCAAGTACCTGCTCGAGGTGGACGGTCAGCGAATCCTCATCGACTGCGGTCTCTTTCAAGGCCTTAAAGAACTTCGCCAACGCAACTGGTCGCCGCTGCCGGTTCCGCCGGAGACTTTCGACGCGGTCGTGCTCACGCACGCGCACATCGACCACACAGGCTGGCTGCCGCGGCTCGTCGCGCAGGGATTCAAGGGCCCGGTGTATTGCACCGAGGGCACCGCGGACCTGTGCCGCCTCGTGCTGCCGGACGCGGCGCACCTCCAGGAAGAGGACGCGAAGTTCGCGAACAAGCGCGGTTTCAGCAAACATCACCCGGCGCTGCCGCTTTACACCGAAGAGGATGCGGCCGAGGCGCTGTCGCGGCTGCGGCCGGCGAAGTTCAAGACGAAGCTGTCGATCACCAAGGGCATCGAAGCGGAGTTCATCAACGCCGGACACCTGCTGGGTTCGTCGTACGTCCTCGTGAACCGGCAGGACAACAGCGGCGGGCGC
>DATMJU010000027.1:0-7749 GCA_035553795.1 Vicinamibacterales bacterium | reverse complement strand
CTCAAGACGCTCGGCATCGAACGCATCGCGTTCGATCGCGGGGTCACGCCGGAGGAGATCCAGACGCTGGCGCTGACCATCGCGCATCCGGAGCGCCGGCCCGGACAGTCCGGCCCCGGCGCCGAGCCCGCGGATCCGCTGGCGGTGCTCAACAGCCTGCCCCACATCCGCGTCGGCCGTATCCAGACCGAAGAGAAGAAAGAGCAATCAGCGGCTGACGTCGCCACCATCCGTCGCCTCTACTCGGATGCCACCAATCTTGCCGGTTCAGTATGGGAGATGGCCAAGACCGAGGGCACTCCCGATCCGAAGGCGGCGCGCGCGCTCGTAGACGGCCTGGCGCAGGCGGTGTCCGCCAACCGCACCGCGCTCATCGCCCTGACGGCACTGAAGAACTACGACAACTACACGTTCACGCACATGGTGAACGTGTCGATCCTGACGATGTCGCAGGCGCGAGCGCTCGGCATCGACGGCGCGCAGCTGCGCGAACTGGGCCTCGCGGCGCTGATGCACGACATCGGCAAGGTGCGCACCCCCACCGAGATTCTCAACAAGCCAGAGAAGCTCACCGACGCGGAGTTCACCATCATGCGCACGCACGTCGTCGACGGCGCGGAGATCCTGCGGCGCACGCCGGAGATGCCGCCGATCGCGCCGGTGATTGCCTTCGAGCACCACTTGCGTCTCGACGGCACCGGCTATCCGTTCGGCGTGAAGCGCAGCGGCCTCAACATCGGCACCATGCTGTGCAGCATCGCTGACGTGTACGACGCGATGCGCTCGCAACGCGCCTATCAGCAGGCGTTTCCGTCCGATCGCATTCTCGAAGTCATGAAGCGCAACGACGGGATGCAGTTCGATCAGCACCTCGTGCGCCGTTTCACGCAACTGCTCGGTATCTATCCGCCGGGCAACCTCGTCCGTCTCGATAACGGGGCGATGGCAGTGGTCGTGGCTGTACACGCGCCGGATCCGTTCAAGCCGCGCGTGAAGATCATCCGCAGCCAGAACGGCGACGGCATGGAGACGCCGGTCGAGATCAATCTGTGGGAAGCCGCGGACGACCCCCGGGGACCTCGATCGGTCCTCGCGCCGCTGGACCCGGCTGAGCACGGACTCGATCCGCTGACCTACCTGTAGCGCGCGCGGCAGGCTAACATGGGCTCATGCCCGGGTTTCTTCGTCCGCGCTCCGCATGGACCGGCGCGGCCGTCGTCGCATTCATCGGCCTGTCGACCGCGCTCGGCCACGGTCAGCTCAATCAATCACCAGTATCGAAATCCGTGGTGCAGACGGTTGGCCTGCCGGCCATGGATCGCGGCCTGCGCGACCAGGACCCGCCGCGAAGCCCCCGCACGAAGGCGAACACCAGCCACGCGACCACCGGAGCGCAGCGCTCCGAGCCGTACGTGCGTGGATCGCTGATCGTGAAGTTCAAAGAGGGCGTGTCCCGCGCCGGCATCAACGCCGCGACCGCGCAAGTCTCCGGCGACGTGGTCAATCGAGCCAGTTGGGCCGATTTCGACATTGTCGCCATTCCCGATGATGCAGATCCGGAGGCCGCGGCGGCGCAACTGCGGCTGCGTGACGATGTCGAGTACGCGCAGCCGCGGTACCTGAATCACGCGATGGCGCGCCCGAACGACACGCTCTATCAAAACCAGTGGAACTTCCCCGCCATCGACATGGAGCGCGCCTGGGACATTCAACCCGGCGCGTCAGCCGACATCGTGGTGGCCGTGCTCGATACCGGGATGGCATTCCGCTCGATCAGCGTGCAGTACCGATCGGTTCGTCCGTTCCGGCTCACCGCGAACGGACCACTGTATCCGGCGCTGGGACAGGTCGTGGTTCCGTTCGCCGCGGCGCCTGAACTTGGCGCATCCGGCTCATCGCGATTCGTGGCGCCGCGCGATTTCATCTGGGATGACGACCTGCCGGTCGATCTCGATGGTCACGGCACCCACGTGGCGGGCACCGTTGGCCAGTTGACGAACAACAACAGCGGCACTGCGGGCATGGCCTACAACGTGCGGCTGATGCCGGTGAAAGTCATCCAGGGAATCTGGGACGAGGTGTTCGACAGCACCAACGCCGGCACCGATGACGTGGTCGCGCGCGGCATTCGCTACGCGGCAGACAACGGCGCGCACATCATCAACCTCAGCATCGGACGCGAAGAGGGCGGCCCGGCGACGGCGGTGGTCGATGCCGTTCGCTACGCGGTCAGCCGCGGTTGCTTCGTTGTTGCGGCGTCCGGCAATACTCGGAGCGAAGGCAATTCGGCGAATCGGCTCGCCATCCCCGCGCCGGACATCGATGGGTTCGTCGCTGTTGGTGGTGTCGGGCGCACGCTGGACGTGGCGTTCTATTCGACCTTCGGCCGCTTCGTGGAGCTGTCAGCGCCGGGCGGCGATCAGCGCCAGGGTGGAACCACGGCCGGCATCCTGCAGCAGACCATCGACCTCGACCTGCTCGAAACGTATCTGCGTCCGGTATCCCAGTTCCGCGCGCCGCGGGCCGATGCGTTTGCCTATGAATATTTCCAGGGCACGTCGATGGCGACCCCGCACGTTTCCGGCTTCGCCGCCCTGCTGATGCAACAGGGGCTCACCAACCCCGCCGTGATCGAGGCCGCGATGAAACAGTTCGCGACCGAGCGCGGCACGCCCGGCCGTGACGACTTCTACGGCTTCGGCCTGATCAATCCGCGCGCGACGCTGCGGGGACTGGGCCTGGCGCGATGATCGCCCGCCTCACGCGCCCCATCACGCTGGCGGTGTGCCTGCTCGCGCTTGGCGCCTCGCCGGTCGTGCCCTCATCATTCGCGCAGACCCGCGCCAAGCCGAGGCCCGCGGCAGCACAACGTTCGCGCAGCGTGCAGATCAACGGTTACGCGATGATCGGCCGCATCAACCTCACCGCCATCGACAGCTTCGAGGCGATCACCGGCAGGACCGGTGGACCGATCTTCGGCGGCGGCGCTCGCGTCGGCCTGCCGGTTGGAGGACTCTTCGTCGACGTCGGCGCGTGGCGCTACCAGGCCGACGGCGAACGCGTGCTCGTATCGAACGGCGTCGTCTATCCCCTGAACGTGCCGGTCGAAATTTCCATGACGCCGATCGAGCTCAGCGCGGGATGGCAGTTCCGTTTCCGCCGCGTGCCGAAGTTCACGCCGTACGTGGCGGCAGGCCTGACGTCGATGCGCTACAGGGAGACATCGAGTTTCGCCGATGCGTCGGAAGACGTGGAGGAGTCCTTCAGCGGGTATCACGTGATCGGCGGCGCCCAATACCGCATCACGCGGTGGATGGGACTCGCCGGTGAAGCGTCATGGACGACCGTGCCGGACGCGATTGGCGAAGGTGGCGCATCCGCGGCGTTCAACGAGACCGATCTGGGCGGCACGACCTTCCGCCTTAAAATTACGATTGGCCGATGACGCCCTTTGAGCGGCGCGTCCTCACCATCGTGTCGCGGATTCCGAGCGGGCGGCTGACGACCTACGGGGACGTGGCCCGGATGGCCGGAAGGCCCGGCGCGGCGCGGGCGGTCGGGAACATCATGCGGCAGGCGGACCGCCCGGGCCTGCCCTATCACCGGGTCATTGCCGCCGGCGGCCAGCTGGGCGGCTACTCATCTCCGTCCCTCAAACGGTCCCTGCTAATCGCCGAAGGGCACACCGTCACGGCCCGGCGGGTTGTAGGATTTGCCAAAGTGGCTTGGAAGGGCAAGTAGACCGAATAAATCCGAACCATTTGGTCACTTGGCACGTCTGTGATGAGCGAGCCGTGACCCTTGGCACCCCAAGCATCCCACGCACGTCAGGCACCGGTAAGTGCCATATCAACCCCACTTGTCATGGCCCCGTCTAACCCTTCAGGTGACGTGAGAGGCGCCGACCTCGAACTGGTCGGGCGCATCCGCTCCGGAGACAGTTCCGCCTTCGAGGCGATGTACCGCCAGCACGCCACCCGGCTCTACAATTTAGCGAGCCGGATGATGGGCGCGAACGGGGAGGCGGACGACCTCCTCCAGGACATCTTCCTGCTGGCCTATCGAAAGATTGGCAGCTTCCGCGGCGAGTCGACGCTGGGAACGTGGCTGTATCGCCTCGCGATGAACCACTGTCTCGACGTCCTCAGAAACCGGCAGACGCGAATGGGCCAGCAGACTGATTCGCTGGACGAGCCGGACGCCATACCGGTGGCATCCCCGGTGCCGGTCGTCGGGGCGGTGAGCCGAATCGACCTGGAGCGGGCCATCGAAACACTGCCGCCCGCGTGCCGCGCGGCGTTCCTCCTGCATGACGTGGGGGGCTTCGGGCACCAGGAAGTCGGCACGATGCTGGGCATTTCGGAGGGCACCTCGAAATCCCAGGTGCATAAGGCGCGGTTGCGAATCCGTTCGTATCTCGCCCAGGGAAGAAGTAGCAAGTAGCAAGAAGCAAGTAGCAAGTAGCAAGTAGCAAGAAGCAAGTAGCAAGAAGCAAGTAGCAAGTAACAAGAGCGGAATATCCGACGTAACACGAATTGAGCGCCCGATGGCCCGTTGGCCTGACGGCCTGTTGACCTGCTTATGAACTGCGAAGATCTGAACCAAGCCCTCGTCGACCTGGTCGACGGGCGTCTCGACGGGGCCGCTGAGCGGAACGCCGAGCGGCATCTCGACGGCTGCGCGCAGTGCCGCGCGCTGGTCGAGGATCTGCGCAGCATCCGCGCCTCGGCGTTCATGCTCGATCGCCGCGAGCCCAAGGCGGAAACCTGGCAGCGCATCCAGGCCGCCGTCGCTGCCGAGCCCGCGCCTGGCCGGGTGCTTGCCATGCCCGTCGCGGTCCGCCGTAGCCTGGGCGAAGGTGGATGGGCGGTGTGGCTGGGCGCCGCGGCCGCGCTCATCCTCGCGACCGTGATTGGCCTGATGCCGCTGATGAACCGCCAGGCCGAACATGACGACACGCAGGCCGCTGCGCCGGAGCAAGAGGAAGTCACGGTCGAATCGGTGACCGCCGAGTTCGAAGCGGCCGAGAAGCACTATCAGAAAGCCATCGACGATCTGCAGACCATTGCAAACAAGGACAACGGCGAACTCGATCCGCAGGTGGCCGCGGTCCTGCAGAAGAACCTGACGGTGATCGATCAGGCCATTACCGAGAGCCGCGCAGCGCTGCAATCGCAGCCCTCCAGCTCAAACGCCCAGGCAGGGCTCTTCGATGCGCTGCGCACCAAGGTCGCGTTGCTGCAGCAAACCGTCGAATTGATTAACGAGATGCGCAAGGGTAACCAGGCGGAAGCCGGCCGGCGCGCCCAGACATTGTCACAGTGAAGGACATGAAAAAGCTCTTAATTCCCGGTTCCTGGTTCCCGGTTCCCGGTGGGTTCCTGGTTCTCGCCGCGTTCGTCGCGCTGGCCTCTCCGACTTCTGCCGCGGTTCGTCTCCGCGCCATTCCCGGCGAGGACGGCCCGCGCGCGGGATGGCTCGAGCGGTATACCGAAGCGCGCCAGGGTCCCGAACAGATCGACAAGGTGTCGCAGACCATCAAGGTCGGTGACGGCGCCGCGCTCGACCTGTCGCACCTCGCCGGCGACATTCGCGTCACCGCCGGCAACAACTCCGAGATTCGCATCGACGCCACCAAGCGCGTCCGCCACCGCGACCCCGAGCAGGCCAGGCGCGTGCTCGACGCGTTGCGCGTTGACATCAACAACTTCAACAACCGCGTCGAAGTCCGGACGATCTACCCGCGGCGAGGGACGTTCGGGAACAACATCTCTGCCAGCCTGGACTACGTGATCGCCGTGCCGGCCGGGGCCACCGTCGCCCTCAAGTCCATCTCTGGCGACATCAACGTCACCAACATCAAGGGCGAGGTCCGCGCCGAGACCGTCAGCGGCGACGTCGAGATCATCGGCACCCCCAACGTGGCGCTTGCCAAGACGATCTCCGGCGACGTGACCGCGCGCGACATCGGCACCCAGACCACGCTGGTGCTCAGCACCGTCAGCGGTTCGGTGATCGGCACGGGCCTGAAGGTCCGCGCGCTCGAGGCCGGTTCGGTCAGCGGGAACGTGCGCCTGATCGGCTCGGAAATCGAACGCCTGGAAGCCAGGTCGTTGTCAGGCAGCATCGAGTTTCACGCGCCCCTGAGCAAGGGCGGGCGCTACGAGTTCACGTCGCACTCCGGCGACGTGCGCATCGTCCTGGCCGGCAATACCGGCTTCGAGCTCGATGCGGATACGTTCAGTGGCAGCGTCCGGTCAGACATGCCGGTGACCTTGCGCACCGTCGGCCGGACCGAGCAGTCCAGGGATCGCCGGCTCAGCAACAAGGCCATTCGCGGTTCCTATGGGGACGCCAGCGCCTACTTGTCGGTCCGAAGCCACAGCGGCTCCGTCGTCATCTCAAAGAAGTAGTCCTCTACCGTTGTTTGGTAACGGCAGGGCCTATGCTCGGCCGTAAACCGTCTTCTCCCGCCCGGGACGCTGGCATTGTTCTGGCATAATAAGCAGCGGAGGAAATCGCATGAAGGTTAGATGGATCGTCGCATTCCTGTTGACCGCATTCACGGGCGTAGCCGCCGCACAACAGGGCCAGGCTCCGACGACCGAAACCGCGCTCGGTTCCGTGCGCATCCCCCGCAGCGTCAAGGCTGATGGTAAGGATCTCAAGGCAGGCACCTACCAGGTGCGTCTCACCGCCCAGGATGCTGCGCCGCCGGCTGTCGGCATCAAGATGGAACGCTGGGTGGAGTTCGTTCAGGGTGGTAAGGTCGTTGGCCGCGAAGTCGTCAGCATCGTCCCCGCGGACGAGATGAAGGACTTGATGCCGGGACCGGATGCGCCAGGCAAAGCGCCGAAGGCGGGCTCGCGCGTCGAGATGCTCAAGGGTAACGACTACCTGCGCGTCTGGATTAGCCGCGCAGGCGTCAGCTACCTGATTCACATGCCGCCGGCCTAGTCGGCCCGGAGGGCCGACCGAGAGACGCTGCCGTCGATTGGTGGCGCCTCTCAGCCACCAATCGACATTACGTCGAACTGTTCATGATGCAGGTGGACGTCAGGCTTCACGATGACGTCCCTCTGCAGCATGTTCTTCAGGTCTTTCAGCACGCCCCGCTCTTCTTCCTGCAAGGCCCTCGCGATATCCGGATTCACGCGCAGCAGCACGCCCGGCCCGTCGAGGTCTGAACCGACCTTCTTCACTTCCGACAGGATTTCGTAACACACCGTCGCGCTCGACTTGATCGTGCCGGCGCCCGAGCAGTACGGGCATGGCTCGGTCAGCACGCGCTCGAGGCTCTGCTTCACGCGCTTGCGCGTCACGATGACGAGGCCGAAGTCGGAGACCTGGAGGGCCTTTGACGGCGCGCGGTCCTTGCGCAGTTCCTGCTCCACCGCCTGGAACACTTTCTGGCGGTTCTTCTTCTCCTCCATGTCGATGAAGTCGCAGACGATGATGCCGCCGAGGTCGCGCAGGCGAATCTGCCGCACGATTTCCTTGGCCGCTTCGAGGTTGGTCTTGATGATCGTGTCCTCGAGGCGTCCCGCGGTCTTCTTGCCGACGTAGCGGCCGGTGTTGACGTCGATGGCGACCAGCGCTTCGGTCTGGTTGATGACGATCGAGCCGCCGGACTTGAGCCACACCTTGCTCTTCAGCGCCTTGTCGAGCTCGGCCTGGACGCCGTATTCCTCGAAGATCGGGAAGTCCTTGTCGTAACGCTTCACGCTCTTGGCGAGGTCGGGCATGATG
>DATMJU010000026.1:0-6044 GCA_035553795.1 Vicinamibacterales bacterium | reverse complement strand
CGACACCGGCTCCGAGCTGACCACCATTTCGCGCCAGACCGCGTCGAGCGCGACGGTGCGGCCGATTACCTACACGCTGAGCGCCGGCGTCGGTGAAGTGGGCCTGCGCGGCCTGCAGCTGGGCCGCCTCGACACGCTCGAGATCGGCACCCTCAAGTTGAGCAACGTGCCCGCTCTGATCAAAGCGCCGGCGCTGCGCGGCATTCCGAAGCGTGAAACCGAGAGCTTCTCGCCGCTGGGCCTCGGCCTCTCGATGACCATCGACTACGCGACGAACAAGTTGACGCTGGGCCGCAACCTGCCGGACGAGCCCGCTGAATTCAAGCTGCCGATGCGTCACCACCGCCTGTCGATGGTGCGCGGCATGCTGAACGAGAAGCGCCCGACCTACTTCGTGGTCGATACCGGCGGCGAGGTGATTTCGATCAGCACGACGACGGCAGAGGAGCTCGACCAGGAGATCCCGCGCAAGATTGCGTTGCGCGTCTACGGCACGTCGGGTTGGGATCGCGACGCGTTCCTGATGCCGGGCGTCGATCTCAAGTTCAACGAGATCAACTACAAGAACTTCGCGGTGGTGGTGTTGAACCTGCAGGCGCCGAGCGTGCTCCTCGGCTTCCAGGTCGGCGGCATCGTCGGCCACAAGTTCCTGAGCCCGTATCGCGTCTCGCTCGACTTGAACCGCAGCGAGCTGCGGATGTCGAAGTCGGCGAACTAGGCAGGCTGTCGGGTCATCGGGTAGTCAGGTCGCCAGGTAGTCAGGTAGTCAGGTAGTCAGGTAGTCAGGTAGTCAGGAAGCGGGGCTTAGGCCCCGCTTTTTCTTTTCAGGCGTTCGGCGCGGCGCGCTTGCGCATCCCGGCAGCGCTGTTCATCCTCGGGCGTTTCGATCAGCAACGGCCTGACCGGCGTCGGCTTTCCATCCTCAGCCAGCGAGACGAAGGTCAGGAACGCGCGGCTCGTCAGCTTTCGGTTTCCGGTCTTGATCTGTTCGGAGAACACTTCCACTTCGACTTCAAGCGATGTCGTGAACACGCAGGTCACGCGAGACTTGAGGATGATCAGGTCGCCCATCTTGATGGGGTGAATGAAGTCGAGCGAATCCACGCTCGCGGTGACCGCAAGATGGTTGGTGTGCCGATGGCACGCGATGGCGCCGGTGATGTCGATGAGGTGCATCACCGTGCCGCCGAGGATGAAGCCTAGTGGATTGGTATCGTTCGGAAGGACGACTTGAACGGTCTCGGCAGTGGAATCCTGCCAGCGCTTAGGATCGAGACTTGGGGCCACGGGGAGATTATTTCGGATTTCGGATCTCGGATCTCGGATTATTTTGAAGAGCGCAAATCCGAAATCCGAAATCCGAGATCCGAAATCTATTTACCAGTCATACCCAATCCACATCGTGAACTTGGGCTTGCGCAACCAGGCGCTGCCGCTCGACATCTCGTCGGCGATCGCCTGCTGGTAATAGACGACGTTTTCCCAGTCCCGATTCATCGTCGTGCGCCACGACCAGTCGAAGTGCAGCGGGAAGCCGATGGCCATCGTCGAGAGGCTGATGCCGTAAGAGGCGCGCGCGTCGACCAGGCGGAAGCCACTGACCGCCCTCGCGTCGCCGCGGATCGGCTGCTGCGTGAGCTGGTCGTAGGCCACGACCGGTGATTCGAGCGACGTGTCCTTCCGGTAGAACTTGAAGTCCTGGTCGTCGAAGTAAGCGCCGCCGATGCCGGCGAACAGCGTCGCGCGGACGCCGCCGAGAACGCCGATGGGGGTAGCCATCGCGTTGATCAGCGGGAAGCGGAGTTCGGCGTTGGCATGGAAGGCGTTCTGGCCGATGAACGACAGGTAGTCGTAGCCGCGCAGTTCGGAGTTGCCGCCGAAATACGTGAAGTCAGGATTGTCGCCAATGCTCTTGAAGCCCTTGACGCGCAGCGCCAGCAAGCCGGTGGCGCCGAGGCGGAAATACTTGCGCGCATCGACGTCGAACGTCTGGCGGTAGAGGAGGCTGCCGATCTTCGGCGCGATCTCGTAGGACAGGCGCATCGTGCTGCCTGACAGCGGGCCGAACTCGCGGAAGATCGTCGTCTCCTGCACGAACGCGGCGCCGAACGGCATCATGTTGCCGTTGTTGAACAACTGCCGGCCGTACTGTTCCTGCTGGTACTGGTTGGCGAACGCCTCGACGTCGGGGTCGTTATAGCCTTCCTTGTAGCGGCTGAACCCGCCGAACAGTTCGATGCGGCGGTAGCGATTGAACGGGTAGATGCCGAACGCGGTGCCGCCCTGGATGGTGCGGGTCGCGGTGGCGAGGTCGCGGTCGATGTACTGCGCGAGGTACGGATCGTAGAGCAGGCCTTCGAGCTGTCCGTAGAAGAACTGCGTCGTGCTGTAGCCCTGCAGCGCCCACTGCAGGCGCCGCTCCATGTTCTGCCAGCTGAATTGCATCGTGCGGTACTGCGACACCGACGACACGAACATGTTGAACTGCTGGTCGCCGAGCACGTCGGTGAACGTCACCTGCGTGCCGCCGAACACGTCGCCGCCGCTGGTGACGCCGAGCGCCACGGGCGGCCGTCCCTCGAGGAACAGCTTCTCGAACTTGCCCTTCTTCTTCTTGTTGTCGGGCACCAGCGTGTGCATCAGCGGCGCCTGGAAGTCGACGATCGGACCGGGCGAACCGAAGTCCGCCGACGCCACCTTGGTGATCTCTTCCTTGCGGTCGAGTATGTGGAGGCCGTACTCACCCTTGAAGTAGGTGACGAACGCGAGCCGATTGGACGGCGTGTCCTTCAGCACCACCGGCGAGACGTTGCCGGAGAGCGCGTCGGTGTACTGCTTGAGCTCGTTGGTCTTCAGGTCGAGCGTCCACAGGTTGTAGATCTGCCCGTTCTTCGCCACGTCCGGCTCGATCGGCTCAGCGGGATTGACCGCCGTCGACGAGAACACCAGCGTGTTGGCGTCGAGGAACTGCGCGCCGCCTTCGTCGTGCGTGCCGAACGTCAGCTGCACCGGGTTCGATCCGTCCGCGTTCATGCGGAACAGCTTCTCGTTGCCGCTGACGCGCACCAGGTAGACGATCGACTTGCCATCCGGCGCCCAGGTTGGCGCGTAGGCGGCGAACTTGTCCTTGGTGAGGTTGACGATCTCTTTGGTCTCGAGATTGACGGTGAAGATGTCGGCGTCGCTGCCGCGCAAGCCCGAGAACGCCACCAGCTTGCCGTCAGGCGAGAAGTCCGGCGACTCAGGCGCGTCGATCGTCGTCAGCTCGATGCGGACTTCGATCTTCTTCGACACCACGTTCTGCACGATCAGCGACCGGTCTTTCTCCGTGCGCACGAAGTAGGCGAGGCGATCGCCCTGCGGCGACCACGACATCCACGGCACCGAGTTCCAACGGCCGCCGGGCGTGGCCAGGTACTCGAAGCCCATGCTCTGGTCGAAGCCGCTCGTCAGGTTGCGGATGATGGCGCCGTCCTTTGCGGCGATCAGGACGATGTCGTATTCGCGATCGCGGCCGTTGCCGGTCATGCCGGCGATCAGGTCGCCGGAGGGAGACGGCTCGATCGACAGCACGTTCGAGAAGCGGCCCTTGCGCGGATCCGGCGCGAGATCACGTCCGTAGTCGGCCGGGCGCTCCTTGTCGCGGAACGGCTTGAAGCGCTCCTTCAGGTAGCGATCGAACTGCTGGTCCCATTCTTCCGGGGTGATCTGAAAGGCTTCCTGGTACGCATCGTCGCTGCCGCCAATGACCGAGCGGCGCAGCGCGAACACGTAGGCGCGCACGCCTTCCTTGCCCCATTTCGATTCCATGAACTCGAACGCGGCGTGCCCGAGGTTGTAGATGAGGCGCGGATTGCTGAACCCGCCGTACTCCTCCATCTCGCTCATCTTCGGGACGATGTCGGTGACCGCGGCGTCGCGCACGGTCATGATGTCGTTCGGGCGCCAGTAACCGGTCATGTAGTCCGACATGCCTTCGAACACCCAGAGCGGCATGTTGCGGCGAATCAGGCCGGTCGGAATGATGTCGAACTGGAACTGGTGGGTGAGCTCGTGGACGATGAGGCGATAGAGCAGATCGGGCGGCTCATCGATCGGCATCACGATGCGGTAGCGGCCCGGCTCGGCAAACGCGCCGACGCCTTCCTGCGCCGCGCCCGGCGCCACGTTCTGCTGCCAGAACTCGCTCGCGGTCGAAAACAGGATCAGCGGCAGCTTCATCGAGAGGTCGTGCTTCAACTCGGAGCTGACGTGCTGATACGCGCTTTCGGCGTAGCCGGCGATGCGCTCGAGATGCGGCTCGATCTCCGGGTAGTAATAGATCTCGAAGTGTTCGGTCTGGTAGGTGTGCCAGTCGAACTTGTCGTACCGGATCTGATTCTTCCCGAAGTAGGGAATGTAGCCGGTTTGCGCCAGGGCCAGGCCTGGAGCGCCGGCCAACGCCAGCATCAAGAGAACAGCCGTACGCATAGTGACTCCTTGGAGCATCTTACTGAATCCTTAGTGATCCTGAGACAACGGCGGCAATTCTGTCCCCCGGAGAGCAAAATTCGATCCGCTGTTCTTCGTCCTATACTTGAGACGTCCTCCTACGCCAAAAGGCTCCGGCGGACAGGCCTGGCGGCACCGGGAATAAAGTGAGCTCTCCCGGGGTTTTCTCTCATACAACCGCCTGATTCTTCATGTTTTCTGGGCGGATACCAACGATGGAGCGGGTTCCGGACGACGACGGGTTCTCAGCGGAGACCCTCGAATTTCTGGATTCGCTCTACGGCGCGGCGTTGCGATTGACGCGTAACGCGGACAGGGCGCAGGACCTCGTTCAGGACACGTATTTGAAGGCCATCCGCGCGCGCCGGCAGTTTGCCGCCGGCACGAACCTCAAGGCGTGGCTCTACACCATCCTCCACAACACCTGGAGGAATCGCCAGCGGGATGGCGCCCGGTCCCGCGTCGAGTACGACTCCGACGTGGTCGAGCGAAGCGCCGAAAGCGGCGCCGTGTCCACCCTGGAAGAAACGCCCGAATCGCTGTTGCTGCGCAAGACCTTGAATGCGGACTTGCAGGCGGCGTTGGACGGACTGGGCGAAATGTTCCGGGAAGTCGTCTGGCTGCGGGACGTTGACGAACTGTCGTACCAGGAAATTGCGGACGTGCTCGAGATCCCGATCGGGACGGTGATGTCGAGACTGTCGCGCGGCCGGAAACAGCTGTATCACGCGCTCACAAAGAGGGCGTGAGGTCTTGAGGTCTTGAGGTCTTGAGGTCTTAGGGTCCTGAGGTTCTGATGAATTGCGAACAGGTTGAAGAACAGCTCGCGCGGTATGTTGACGGAGTTTCGGTCGACAACGCCGCGGCGATTGCGGCGCACCTCGAGACGTGCGCGGAGTGCCGCGGCTCGGCACACGCGCAACGTGTGGCGCGAACGGTGCTGCGCGCGCGCGCCGCGGATCTGGCGCCGATGGCACCGCCGGGACTTCGCACGCGCATCCTCGCCCACGCGTCTGACTCGAGAACTTCAAGTCCTCGAGACCTCACGACCTTCAGACCGCAGGACCTGGGGTGGACCGGGCGGCTCACGGCGTTTGCCATGGCCGCAATGTTCGTCCTCACCGTCGGCGCCGTGCTGCTGCCGGTGACCACGATTCGCTCGACGGCGTTGCTCGCCGCGCAGCTCGCGCTCGATCACCTGAAGTGCTTCACGATTGAAGGCGATGCGGACGGCCAGCCGATTTCGAAGGCGCAAGCGGAAGCGGCGCTCAGGCAGGAGTACGGTCTCGACGTGACCGTGCCGGCGTCGCGGCCCGGCGATCGGCTCGAGTTGATGGCCGTGCGCCGCTGTCTCTACGGCGACGGGCGTGCCGCACACTTGATGTATCGACTCAATGGCGAGCCCGTGTCTCTGTTTGTCATCCCCGGCCTGTCGCGCCCCGCCGCGGATCTCTCGCTGTTCGGCCACGATCAAGTGGTGTGGGCCGTAGGAGATAGGACGTACATGCTGGTGGCGCGCGGCGGGCTGCGGGACCAGCTGGCGCGCGTTGCGC
>DATMJU010000025.1:0-2039 GCA_035553795.1 Vicinamibacterales bacterium | reverse complement strand
GCCTTTCGCCGATAAACCTTCGGTCACTCAGACCGCAGCTTTGATTTCGCATGTGGCCCTTCCAGCACTGACCTGCCTGCTTTCTTCGGACCACGGCGAGCTAGAAACTGGCGCCCTGGTGGGTTGAAAGATTCAGCGTTGCTTTGAACTCGTGCGGTGTGAGATAGCCGAGACTCGAGTGAGGACGCACGGTGTTGTAGTGCCGACGCCAGCTTTCGATCAGGACTCGTGCTTCTGCTCGTGATCGAAACCATTCTGCCGACAAGCACTCATCACGCAGCTTGTGAACCGCCCCGGTTTTCCCGGAGGCTCGTTGGTGTGAGTCACGCCGCGAGGGCGTACTCGGGGATGTGTGAATAGTAGGCAGCTTCTGCTTCGGCGGGTGGGATGTTGCCGAGCGGCTCCATCAGTCGGCGGTTGTTGAACCAGTCCACCCATTGCAGGGTGGCCCACTCGACGTCTTCACGCCGTTGCCAGGAAGTCCGCCGGTGAATCACCTCGGCCTTGTACAAGCCGTTGATGGTCTCGGCCAGCGCGTTGTCGTAGGAATCGCCGACGCTGCCCACGGAAGGTTCGAGGCCGGCGTCGGCAAGACGCTCGGTGTATCGAATGGATACGTATTGCGACCCCCTGTCGCTGTGATGGACCAGGCGATCCGGGCCGACCGGTTTACGCTCGTGCAGCGCTTGCTCCAGTGCGTCCAGTACGAAGTCTGTCCGCGCCGACGACGAAGCACGCCAGCCGACGATGCGGCGTGCGAAGACGTCGATGACGAATGCAACGTAGACGAAACCCTGCCAGGTCGACACGTAGGTGAAGTCGGAGACCCACAGCTTGTTCGGGCGATCTGCCTTGAAGTGACGACGGACATGGTCCAGCGGGCACGGCGCGTGGGCGTCGCTGATCGTCGTGCGCACCGACTTGCCACGGATGACACCGCGCAGGCCCAGGCGCTTCATCAGGCGCGCCACCGTGCAGCGGGCCAGGTCAAAGCCTTCGCGACGCAGCTGCCGCCAGACCTTGCGCACACCGTAGACCTGGAAGTTTTCGTTCCAGACCCGCTCGATCTGGGGCACCAGCGCACGATCCCGCTGGTCTCTCGCGGATCGGCGCCGTGGGTCGGCCTCCCGGCCCGCGTGCGCGTAGTACGTCGACGGGGCAATCGGCAGCACCTTGCAGATCGGCTCGACCCCGTAGACCGAGCGATGCTCGTCGATGAACGCTTTCATCGTTTGAACGGGCGGTCGAGCTCCGCCTGCGCAAAATACGCCGACGCCTTGCGCAGAATCTCGTTGGCCTGCCGCAGCTCGCGATTCTCTCGCTCCAGCGCCTTGATGCGCTCACCCTCTGCCGTGGTCAGGCCGGGCCGCACGCCGGCGTCACGCTCGCCTTGGCGCACCCAGCGCCGCAGCGTCTCAGCGGTACAACCGATCTTGGCGGCAATCGATTCGATCGCAGCCCACTGCGAGGTGTGCTGCGCCGCGTGCTCGGCCACCATCCGGACCGCACGCTCCTGCACTTCCGGGGAATACTTCGATGCTCTGGTCATGGCTCCATTCTCTCAAGTGATAGAGCCTCCGAGATTCCCGGGGCGGTTCATTGCCGTTGAACGATTCATCGGTGCCATTCTGCCAAGGTTTTCCTGGATCGATGTGCGCGGTCTGGATGCCGGCGCCGAGAATCCATTCGAGAATCGCGCGTGACACGAACTCCGGGCCGTTATCGCATCGCATGTGACGCGGCGCGCCGTGCACGCTGATGAGCTGGCTTAGGACTTCGATGACGCGTCCGCTGCGAATCGATCCAGCCACGTCGATCGCCAGGCATTCGCGGGTGAATTCGTCGACGACGGTGAGGCACTTGAGCTGCTGACCGTTGGCGCAGGCGTCGTATACGAAGTCATACGCCCAGACATGGTTACGCTCGAACGGTGGCAGGGGCCTGGCCCTGGCACCGGCGACGCGCCGCCGAGGCCGTCTGCGCGGTATTTGAAGCCCCGCCTTGCACCACAACCGGTGGCAGCGATCGGGGCTCATGTC
>DATMJU010000024.1:0-2306 GCA_035553795.1 Vicinamibacterales bacterium | reverse complement strand
AGCGCCTTCGGCCACCAGCACTTGATCTCCGGCAGCCGCTCGCTCGGGTAGCGCGCGAGCATCACCTGCAGCATCGCGCCGAGCCGCGCGCTACCCGAGCGAGCGGCTGCCGGAGATCAAGTGCTGGTGGCCGAAGGCGCTGGTGCCGCAGCAGGTGCGGGTCGCGGCCACGACGCCGACGCAATCAGTGCTGATGATTCGGCCGCTGCGCGATCGCATCCTGCCGCTGCCGCCGCTGACCGCGTCGGAAGTCGTCTACTGGCACTCGGATTATTTCTAGCCGGGACCCGGGAGCCGGGAGCCGACGGTCGCTTTCCGAGACTCAGCGGTCTTGCCATTATGATCTGCGCGTGACCGAACCCGGCCGAGCGATTCATGTAGCCGGTAGAGCATTGCACCCACCCGATCGTTCAATTCAAGAATCGTCTGGACATGCGGTTTCGTGAGGAATTCATTCCGCGCGGCAATTTCCAACTCTGTTTCCAGTTCGCCCTGTGAACCCATTGCTATAGAGATATGGTTCTGGTACGCGCCGCGCCGATTCTTCCGGCGATAGCCTTCGGCGACGTTGGCAGGGATCGAAACAGCAGCACGGCAGATCTGGCGCCGTAAATCGAACTCTGTGCGGGGCATGGTCTTGGTCGAGGCGAAGACCATGTCGACTAGATCCATCGACAGCTTCCAGACCTCGAGGTCGCGGTACGAGAAGATCGGCTGGGACACTACCTCGATTGAGCACAACCTGTGCCAGAGAATCTAATCGGATTCTGTTAAAGCTCTGGGCGAAGTCGACAACCGCCGTTGTCGGACTGCCGAAAAGTCCGGGGAATTCGAGCAACGTAGGTTGCGCCCTTGCAACAATAGTTGCGAACCGAAGAATCCGGTTCCCGGTTCCCGGCTGCCGGTTCCCGTGGGCATCTACTAACCGTCGAGTTTCTTCCGCACCGATCCCAGGTCGAAGACGCCAGACTTGTCGCCCGAGCGCAGGTAATCACCGAGACATTTTCGTGAGCAGAACATGCCGCCGTCTTCGAGCACGTCGGTGTGCGTCATGCCGTCGGAGTCGGCGGGCAATAGCTTGTGACGCCGCATCTCGAACATGTCGAACGGCTGGTTCTTCGGAAACGACTCGCTGCACTGCTTGCAACGCATGCCCATCGGGACGTCCTCGTCTGCGCAATCTGCGCTGGCTGCTGCCTACTTGACCGTCGACAGTTTAACGTCTGCCGTCTTGGTTTCGCCGTCGGCGATCTCGATCTTTGAGGCCAGTTCCTTCACCGACTCCAGGAAGTCCGGATCGCCAGCCTGTCCGTCTTCCAGCCCCTGCAATGCGACCACGAGATACGTTTCGCCGGGCAGCGCCGTCACGCGATAGCGGCCGTCCTGATCGGGACGCGCCGCCTTGATGAACCGCGATTGATACGTCCACAGCTTGTCGTTGCTCGGGAACACCACCACGGTGGCGTCGAGCACGGGGTTGCCCTTCGCGTCTGTCACCAGCCCTGACAGCGTGCTGACCTTCTTGGTGAGCACGACCTGAACGCCGGAGACCGTCTGGCCGGCTGCGAATTCCATCGGCGTGTCGGTGATGTCCTGTCCGCCGGCCGACACCGACTTGAGCGTCCAGCCTTGAGGCGGAGTCGCGCGAATGACGACGGCGTCGTTCAAGTTGCGCAGCGTGAACGACCAGTCATCTCCGACGCGCGCGCCCTGTTGGCCAGGACCAGCCGGCGCATCGGGCGACGCGGCGCGCCCGGCGACCTGCAGTTGTTGCGGCCGGAAGTCGAACGGCTCGCCGGTATCGCTCACCACTGTGCCGGTGACAACCGCGCCGGGACCGGTCACCAGCGTGATCCCCGAGACATCGTCTGTGCCGACGGTCAACTCCATGCGTGCCAGTTCGAACTCACGCCCGCCTGCTCGAGCCTGCACCTGGTAACGTCCGGGCGCGACGTTCGAGAGACGGAAGCCGCCGTTTGATTCAATCCGATTGCCCGCGCCACCTTGCTGCATGGCGATGCCGGGCCGCCCCATCGCGGTCAAGGGGACCAGCGTGACCATGCCGTTGGTCGCCGGCGCGCCGTCCGACATCATCACCTGGCCACTGACGCGAACCAGGCGCGTGGCGATCAATCCGAAATTGACGTTGGTGTTTTCCTGCGAGACCGCGAGTGTCACGCGGCCGGCCTCGGCGACATTGGGCGTGCCGGGGTAATACGTCGCCGCGTAGCCGGAGACTTCGCCAATGGCGTCCGTGACTTCGGCGCCGCCACGCATCGTCGACGAGTTTGGTGAACCGGTGGCGA
>DATMJU010000023.1:0-20787 GCA_035553795.1 Vicinamibacterales bacterium | reverse complement strand
GCACAGGCGGAGCTTTGGGTTCGACCTCGACGCGGCGGACAGGAGCAATCAAGCGGTAGCCGCGCTTGCGAATCGTCTCGACGTAGGTGGGGCTGGCGGTATCGTCGCCAAAGACCCGTCGCAATTCCCGGATCGCGCGGTGCAGCACATCGTCGGTCACGAACACGCCCGGCCACACCCTGGCGACCAGTTGCTCGCGATTGACGACCTCGCCCGGCGTTTCCGCCAGCGCCTCGAGCACCTGCATCACTTTCGGCTCGAGCCTGACCTCGTCGCCGTTGCGCGACAGCCGGTTCAGCGACGGCTGGACCCGCCACTCCCCTACTTCAAACTGCTCCACGTCTCTATGCTAACTGGTGCCTGACACCAACTTGGATCCCAAGTCCGCACTTTCTGCCAACCGTACGCAGCGATCAACGCCCGAAAGCCTTCAATCACCCTTTTCGTCCCACGAAATCGGAAATCGGTGTCAGGCACCGAATTCCGATCCAATTCGGTGTCAGGCACCAGATCCGATGAACCTCGGCGAAACATCGGGGAGGGGTCGGGGCAATTCCAGAGCTTTCTGCCGGCGGCGGGCGTATGAACAGGCATGCCTGTAACACTGACCGTCAACAACCGCGCCGTCCAACTGGACGTTGACCCGGAAACTCCGCTGCTCTGGGTATTGCGCGACCACCTCAATCTCGTAGGCACCAAGTTCGGGTGCGGGGGCAGCTTCTGCGGCGCCTGCACGGTGCACCTTGACGGCGTGGCCACGCGGTCATGCCAGACGCCGATCGGCAAGGTGGCCGGCCGCCGGGTTACGACCATCGAGGGCCTCTCGGCCAACGGCGACCACCCCGCCCAGCGCGCCTGGGAACAGGTCGACGTGCCGCAATGCGGCTACTGCCAGGCCGGGCAGATCATGAGCTGCGCGGCGCTGCTCGCGCGCACACCCAATCCCTCGGATGACGAGATCGTGGCCGCCATGAACGGCAACATCTGCCGATGCGGCACGTACATGCGCGTCAAGGACGCGGTGCGCCTTGCTGCCTCACTGAACACCACCAGCGGTGCAAAGGGATGAGCATCCTCTCCGACATCCGCTACGCCCTGCGCCTGGCGCGCCATGAGTGGCGCTTCTCGCTGACGCTGATCGCCACGCTGGCAACGGGCATCGCCGCCAGCGGCGCGATCTTCAACGTGGTCAACGCCACGCTGCTGCGGCCGTTGCCGATACCCGAAGAATCCCGCGTCTACCGGCTGCGCGACTTCACGCAGAACCCCGGCGGACAGCGCGTGCTGCGCTCGAATCGCATACCCAACTTCCAGTCGATCCGCGATGAAGCGCGCTCGTTCTCGTCAGTCGTCGGCTTGTATCGCATGGAGTGGTCGCTGATCAACGGCGACACGCCGGTGCCGATCAAGATGACGCTGATGTCACCGGGCTCGCTTCAGTTTCTCGGTGCGCGCGTCCATGCCGGCCGGTTCTTCACCGCGGAGGAGGAGAACGCGGGCCTTGATGCCAACGTGGCGGTGTTGAGCCACTCCTTCTGGCAGCAGCACTTCGGCGGACGGCAGGAAGTGCTCGGCTCAACCGTGCGCATCGAAAGCCGGATGGTGACGGTCATCGGCATCGTCGCAGCCGGGTTCCGCTTCCCCTACGACGCCGAAGCGTGGATGCCGGAGCGATTCTCCCCAACGAGCGAAACATCGGTGGCGGTGTTTGCGCGGCTGGCTCCCGGCGTGTCTCCGCAACAGGCTGAACAGGAGCTCGATGCCATCGCTGCCCGCGCCGAAAGCGCGCGGCCGGTCGCCAATCGTGGCGTCCGCTTCGCGATGGTGCCGATCAGGGAAGACTTCGTCGGCGATCAGTCACGCACCAACCTCGCGCTGATGGCAGCCGCGGTCCTGCTGCTGATCCTCGCATCCGCCAACGTCGCCAACCTGCTGCTCGCTCGCGGAATCAAGCGCGCGAAGGAGATCGCCTTGCGCACCGCCCTGGGTGCCAATCGCGCACGGCAGATACGGCAGATGCTCGTGGAAAGCGTGCTCTTCGCCGCGGCCGGCACCGTGGCAGGCCTGATAATCGCCGCGCCACTCAGCCAGGCCGTGGTCGGGCTCGTGCCGAACACGCTGCGCGATCAGTTCGGGCTGGCCGACGCCGCCATCGACTGGCGCGCCGCCCTCTTCGCCGCGGTGATCATTGGAACCGTCGGAATCGCATCGGGATTGATTCCCGCGCTGAAGATCTCTCGCGCCGATGTGAGCTCGACGCTGCGTGAATCGTCGAGAGGCGTATCCGGCGGTCATCGCGTCATGCGTCTATTGGTGATCGGTGAAGTCGCGCTCGCCGCAGTGTTGCTCGTCAGCGCCGGCGTCATGATCGACAACTTCCGGCGATTGATGAATGCGGACCTTGGCCTGCAGCCGCAACAACTGACATCGATCCGCATACCGCTACCACCTCGATACGACACAGCCGAGCGGCGCATCATCCTCGCCCGTCAGCTGAACGAAGCGGCCCGCGCGGTCCCGGGAACGAGCAACGCCGGAATCGTGACCGTCAATCCGCTCGATCGCGGGAGCTTCGGCGCGGCGGTCGAGTCCGAGGATCAACCGATCGCGCCCGGCCAGAGCGCGCCGGTCGTGAATCATCGACTCGTGACCGCCGACTGGCTGCCTACCGCGGAGGTGCCACTGCTGTACGGCCGCCACTTCTCCGCAACGGATACGGCCACGAGCCCTCCGGTTGCGATCCTCAGCCGGCGCATGGCCAACCGCCTGTGGGCGGACGGCGACGCGATCGGCAAGCGCGTGCGACAGGCGCGGCCCAACGCGCCATGGCTCACCGTCGTCGGCGTCGTCGGCGACGTCCGCGACACCGGCGAATGGAAAGAGACATGGTACCTGCCGTACGAACAACACGCGGCCACGCTGGCCGGATCGAACATGCACGTGATGCTGCGCTCGAGTGTCGATGCGGCCGCCACGCTGAGCGCGATGCGGCAAGCCGTCCGCGCCATCGATCCACTGCTGCCTGTTCCCGAGCCCGCGATCATGACGACGATGTGGGAGACGGCGGCGACGGAGGAGCGGATGAGCGCTGTGGCATCGACGCTGTTTGGCGTCAGCGGACTGCTGCTCGCTGCGCTCGGCACATACGGCGTCCTCGCCTACCTGGTTTCTGCGCGCGCACGTGAGTTTGGCATCCGCCAGGCCCTGGGGGCGACACCGGCGGCGGTGCTGTCGATGGTGTTACGTGATGGTGCCGGGCTCGTGATTGCCGGCCTCGCACTCGGAGGCGTGTTGAGCTTGGCGGCGCTTCGCGGATTGCAGTCCGTCGTGACGGAAGCGAGCGGCATGCCCGCGCCGTTGCCGTGGGTGGTTGCGACCCTGTTGATCGTCACTGCACTGGCCGCATCACTGATTCCGGCGCGGCGGGCCACGAGAACATCTCCGGTTGATGTGATGAGGAGCGAGTAATGCGATCGAGAAGAGATGTACTGCGGGACGCGAAGCTCGGAATTGTCGAGGAGGTCGACAAACCTAAAGGTTTGTCGCCACAGGATCGGGGACTGTCGCCACAGGGGCGGCGGTCGTTCATCACCGTCAGCCTGGCGGCGACGGGTGGGCTGCTGGTCGCGATGAACAGCGAGTTGCTGGGCGCGCAGATGCAGATGCAAGCGCCGACTGGCCCTGCGACTTTCCCTACTGACTACATCCAGATCGACCCCGACGATCGCGTGCTGATCTGGTCTGCCCAACCCGAGATGGGTGAAGGCACCAAGACGTCGCTGCCGATGCTGATCGCCGAGGAGCTCGACGCCGACTGGGCGAAGGTGCGCATCGATGATGCGTCACTGGATCGCAAGTACGGCGGCCAGGGCGTCGGCGGCAGCGATGCGATTCGCTCCGACTGGGACGACCTGCGCCGCATCGGCGCCACCGCGCGCGCGTTGCTGATCGCGTCAGCGGCGGCGGAGTGGAACGTGCCCGCAGCCGAGTGTGAGACGACAGCACACGTGGTCCGCCATCCCGCCAGCAATCGCGAAGCCCGCTTTGGCGCGCTCGCGGCCAGGGCCGCGACGCTGACCGTACCGCGCGACGTGCCGATGAAAGATCCCTCGCGGTACCGGATCATCGGCACACGCGTCAACGGCACCGACAACCACAAGATCGTGACCGGCCAGCCGCTGTTCGGCATCGACGTGCGGCTGCCGAACATGAAGTTCGCCGCCATCGCGAAATGCCCGGTCTTCAATGGCCGACCTATCAAGATCGATGCAACGAAGGCCCGCCAGGTCGCCGGGGTCCGCGACATCGTCGAAATCAAAGGCCTCGATAACCCAACGTTTCTGATGCACGGCGTCGCGGTGGTGGCGGACTCGACGTGGGCCGCATTCAAGGGCCGCGAGGCCCTGGCCGTGCAGTGGGACGAGGGTCCGTACGCCACTGAGAGCAACGCGAGCCTGACCGAACAATTCCAGAAGATCCTGGCAGCGCCGCCGGCCACCCTTCACAACTCCGGCCGGGTTGACGATGCACTCGCGTCGGCGACCGTGGTGGTCGACAACACCTATTCGTTCCCGTTCGCGTCGCACGCCACGCTCGAACCGCACAACTGCACGGCGGACTTCAAAGCCGACACCGGCGAGATATGGGTACGCGGACCGATCCAGATGCCGATGAGCGCGCAATCGATCGTCGCGCGGGCGACCGGCATCCCCATCGCGAAGGTGCATGTGCACTGCACGCGCATCGGCGGCGGATTCGGCCGGCGCTTGATGTCGGACTACGCCGCGGAAGCGGCGGTGGTCGCCAAGGCGATCGGCGGAGCGGTGATGATCGTCGACAACCGCGAAGGCGATCTGCAGCACGACTATTACCGTCCGGCGGCGATGCAGCGGCTGCGCCTGGGGACCGACGCGCAAGGCAAAGTCGTCGCGTGGGATCACATCATCGCGAGCTGTTCGCGCAACGCCTATCGGAAGGATCCGCGAGGGCCGCATTCAACCGAGACCTACGGCAGCTACGTGGGTGTCGTGCAGCGGCTCGATCAGCTCGACGCCGACCTGCAGCCAACGCGCATTCCCAACGCCCGCCTGCGCTATGGCGCCCCGCTCACCGGCGTGTCAACAGGCGCCTGGCGCGCGCCCGCTCACATCGTCAACGCGTTCGCGATCGAGACGACGATCGACGAACTGGCGGCAAAGGCAAAGCGGAGTCCGGTCGACATGCGGCTCGAGATACTCGGCGAAGCCGCTGACGTTCCGAAGAGCCCGAACGATCAAACGCCGTACGATCCGACCCGCATGAAGCGCGTGTTGCTCGAAGCCGCCGAGCGCGGTGGATTCGGCCGTCCGGCCCCAGCCGGGCGCGCCCGAGGCATCGCGATGCATCACACCTTCGGTTCCTACTGCGCGCACGTCGTCGAGCTGTCGATGTCCGCAGGCAACAACAACCAGAAGCGCGTGACGATCCACAAGATTGTCTCGGTCGGCGACGTCGGCCAGACGGTGAACCTGTCGATGCTCGAAGCGCAGATGCAGGGCGGCATCATCGATGGCCTCGGCGCTGCGTTCTACGGCGAGGTGCCGATCGCGAATGGCCGCGCCACGTCGCGCAACTTTGGCGACTACCGGCTGATCCGCATGCGCGAAGCGCCGCTGGCGATCGATGTGCACTTCATCCAGAGCCGCATCCGCCCGACCGGGTTCGGCGAACCGCCGCTCCCCCCGATCGCCCCGGCCGTCGCGAATGGGATCGCGGCGCTGAACGGCGAACGGATCCGCGTCATGCCGTTCATCCGGGCCGGCTATACGCTCGCCTGATCACGTACGTTGGCCACCGAGGACACGGAGAACACAGAGACATTTCTGGACAATACCAGTGCCGCTTAGCAGCACTGCGGTTTCCAGAATAGCCTCTGTCTCCTCTGTATCCTCGGTGGCCAACGTCCGTGTCAGCGTAGGTATACTTACCGGCAATGACCCGTAGATTCATCGTTGCCCTTGCGTTAATCGCGTCCGTTGTCGCGACGGACGCACAATCCATTCAGTATCCAGATCCCACGCAGCGTGTCCTCTCGCATCGCGAGCAGAACGCGCTCGTCACGCCGTGGATCAAGAAGCGGTTCGATACGCTGCTTGGCCCGATGATGACCCGCGAGGGGATCGACATGTGGATCATCCCCACCCGTGAATACAACGAGGACCCGGTGTTCGCATCGATGTCGCCGCTCACCTACTACGCGTCGCGGCGGCGGACGATCCTCGTGTTTTACAACCCGGGCGGCGGCAAGCCTGCCGAGCGTTACTCGATCGGCCGTTTTGATTACGACGGCATCTACCCGATGGTGCCCTCAACCAACGACGGGCAGCACGATGCCCTGAGGAAGCTGGTCGACGAGAAGAATCCGAAGGTGATCGGCATCAACGAATCCGATGCGTGGCAGCACGCCGATGGCATCACGGCCAACGAGAAGCGCCGCCTCGTCGAGGCGCTCGGCCCCCATGCCTCGAAGATCAAGTCCGCGGAGATGCTCGCCGTCGGCTGGCTCGAAGTGAAGCTGCCCGAGGAACTCGAGGCGTATCGCCATGCGATGAAGGTCGCGCACATGGTGATCCGCGAGGCGTTCTCGAACAAGGTCATCACGCCCGGCAAGACCACCAACGAAGACGTCGTGTGGTGGATGCGCCAGCGCGTCGTCGA
The DNA here is from genome assembly GCA_035553795.1 of Vicinamibacterales bacterium. GTDB lineage: Bacteria > Acidobacteriota > Vicinamibacteria > Vicinamibacterales > UBA2999 > 12-FULL-67-14b. The sequence goes on along the minus strand of DATMJU010000023.1, from coordinate 14,091 downwards.
AATGGGACTCGGCAAGTGGTTCCAGCCGTCGGTCACGATTTTCCGCCAGGGCGAGAAGACCAGCCCGCGCGGCGTCATCCTGCCGGGTGACATGCTCCACACCGACTTCGGCATCGTCTACATGGGCTTCTCCACCGACACGCAGCACAACGCCTATGTGCTGAAGCCCGGCGAAACGGATGCGCCCGCCGGACTGAAGGCCGGACTGAAAGCCGCTAATCGGCTCCAGGATTTGACGATGCAGTACGCGCGGCTCGAGCGCACTGGCAACCAGGCGCTGGCTGATGCGTTGGCTCACGCGAAGAAGGAAGGCCTCGTGCCGTCGATCTATTGCCACCCGGTCGGCTATCACGGCCACGGCGCCGGCCCACCCATCGGCATGACCGACTACCAGCAGGGCGTGCCCGTCCGCGGTGAGTACGTGTTCCGGCCCAACACGTGGCACTCCATCGAGCTCAACGTCACGCACAACGTGCCCGAGTGGAACAACCAGCCGGTGCGCTTCGCGCTCGAAGAGGATGCGGCGATCATGCCGGGCGGCAAGTGGGACTGGATCAACGGGCGGCAGGAAACGTTTTATCTGATCAAACCGTGAGGACGACCGCGGCCCTCATTGCCGTGACGATGCTGGCGTGCGCCCCGGTGCCCGCCAGCACCGTTGCCGAACAGAGAAGGCCAGCGCCTGTGCAAAGCTTCAAGGTCGTCGCCACGTTCCCGCACGATCCGGGCGCATTCACGCAGGGCCTGGTGTTTGCCGATGGCGAGTTCTACGAAAGCACCGGGCTGAACGGCGAGTCGTCTTTACGCCGCGTCGAGATCACCACCGGCAAGGTCCTTCAGCAGCACAGGGTTCCGAACGAGTACTTCGCCGAAGGGCTCGCGCTCGTCGGCGACGAGCTGCTGCAGCTCACCTGGCAGCATCGCCAGGGCTTTGTTTACGACCGCAAGACGTTCAAGCAGAAACGCACCTTCACCTACAAGAACGAAGGCTGGGGCATCGCCTATGACGGCGGCTCCAACCTGGTGATGAGCGACGGCAGCGACACGCTGACGTTCCTCGACACGAAGACCTTCGCGCCGACGCGCACGCTGCGTGTGCGCGACGCCGGCCGCGCGATCGATCACCTGAACGAACTGGAATGGATTGAGGGAGAGATCTGGGCGAACGTGTGGCTGACCGATCGCATCGCCCGCATTTCACCCACCACGGGTGAAGTCAACGCGTGGGTCGACTTCACCTCGTTGTGGCCCGCTTCGCAACGCCCCAATCCTGGCGAACAGGTATTGAACGGCATCGCATACGACAGGGCCACCCGCCGGATCTTCATCACCGGCAAGAAGTGGCCCCGTCTGTATCAAGTTACGGTCTTCTAACTTCTAACTTCTTACTTCTTCCCGCCCTGGCTGTGCGGCACGACGACCGTGGTGGTCCTCGTGGTCGCATTGCCTGCCGCGTCGCGCGCCTCCACCGTAATGGTGTAAGTGCGTCCGTTGCCCTTGCCGGAGCGTTCGGCCCGGAGGTTGACCGTCATCGCACCGGTGATGACGATGTCGCCCGCGGTGTCGCCATCGCCGAGACCGTTATCGGGCTCGCTGCTGGTGACGTTGATGATCTTCAGCGAGGTGACGCCCGCGAGGTCGCTCGCTGAGGCGGTGACCGTCACGGCGACCATCTTGTGGTTTGGCGGCCAGAGGCTCGGCGCATTGTTCGAGATGCTGCCGACCACCGGCGCCGTGGTGTCCTTGATCCGGTTGGTGATCGCCGTGGCGCCGATGCTGACGTAGTTCGCGCCGGCGAAGCTCCACTGGTCGTTGTAAGTGCCAACGTTGGTGTGCGTCGTGTTGTGCGTGACCGCGCCGACCGCGGCGCCAGTCTCGCCATTCACGCCGGTGATGGTGAAGGTTGCCGCGTGCGGCTGACCGTCATATTCGACATCGTACGGGCTCGCCGTCACCGTCGCGACTGCGCGAGCGATGGTGATCGATGCGGTGCTCGAGCTGCCAAGATGATTCGCGTCGCCGGCGTAGGTCGCCGTCGCGGTGCAGCTGCTGCCGGCGTTCGTGCAATCGCCGGTGTAGACCACCGTCGCCGTGCCCACGGGGCTCGTCGATGCCGTGGCGGTGAAGGCCGATCCGTTGTAGACGAACGGTCCGGCACCGAAGCTGACCGTCGTCGTGGTCGGAGCCTTGGTGATCTCCGCGGTGGCGGTCGCCGAGCTGCCCTCGTGATTGGCATCACCAGCATTCGTCGCCGTCGCCGTGCAGGTGCCGGCGTTCGTGCAGCTGCCGGTGTAGACGATCGACGCGCCGGCGCTCGCCGTCGCTTCGATCGCGGAGCCGGTGTAGACGAACGAGGGAGCAGCGAAGCTCACCGTCGTCGTGGTCGGCGCCTTGTCGATCGTGATCGACGCGGTCGCAGAGCTGCCGGTGTGATTACCGTCGCCGTCGTAGGTCGCCGTCGCGGTGCAGGTGCCGGCGTTGGTGCAGTCGCCGGTGTAGACAATCGCCGGGGTGCCGAAGCTGGACGAGGCAGTGGCGGTAAAGGCCGACCCGTTGTAGACAAACGGACCCGCACCAAAGCTCACCGTGGTCGTGGTCGGCGCAGGAATGATGTCTGCGGATACGACCGCCGAACTGCCGATGTGGTTCGCGTCACCGGCAGTTGTCGCCGTGGCCGTGCAGGTGCCGACGTTGGTGCAGCTGCCGCTGTAGACGATCGTCGCACCGGCGCTGGCCGTCGCTTCGATGGTCGCGCCGGTGTAGAGGAACGACGGAGCGCCGAAGCTGACGGTCGTGGTCGTCGGCGCCGGAACGATCGTGATCGTCGACGTCGCCGTGCTGGCAAAGTGCGTCGCGCTGCCCTCAAAGGTGGCGGTCGCCGTGCAGGTGCTGCCGGCGTTCACACAATCGCCGCTGTAGACGATGGTGGCCGTGCCATCCGGGCTCACCGACGCGGTCGCGATGAACGGTGATCCGGTGTAGATGAACGGACCGTCGCCGAAACTCACCGTGGTCGTGGACGGTGCCTTCTCGGGCAGGCCGTCTGGATCGCCACCGTTGTCGATAAACGACTGGCGAGTCTCGAGGCGGAACTTGCCGCCAGCGGCGCCGCCTCCGTCCAGGATGATGAAGCTGAGCGTGTGCGGGCCAGGGCCAGTGAGGGTCACCGGATAACGCCCGGTGCCGTTTGTCGACCAGTTGTCGTCCTGGACACCGATCAACTGGTTGTCCATGTAGATCCATGAGCAGTTGTCCGCGAGGAACTGGACGACAAATTCGCCTTCGCCTGTCACCTCGGTGCTGTACTTCGTCCAGCTATGGCCGCCTGGTCCCTTAGAGTTCAGGGTCGACCATGCGTTGATCCAGTTCGCCGAGAAGTTATACGGCGGGTCGTCCTCCCACGGATGCGAACCCAGCGGGAACGAAAACGCAGCGTGGGGGTTGACCCAGTTGGCGTTCGGCCCAACAGCGGGCGCGGCCGTGCACAGCGACTGCCAGTTCGGATAGGCGCTGGCCGGGAAGATCGGATCCCACGCGGTCACCGCAGCGGTGCCGCTCGCGAACACGGTCTGGACGGTGCTGAAGGTCGCCGGACCGTTGCCCATCTGCAGCGTCTGGGGCTGGTTGAACAGTGTCACCGTGACCTGGCCGTCCGTGCCGCCGTTGATCAATTCGAGTTGCAGCAGGTTGGCGCCGCCGTTCGGATCGGCGACCTCCTGGACGTCCACGGCCTCGCCAGGCTCAAGCGTGATCGAGCCAATCGCCGTGCCGGCCGAGTTGTAAATCGTCACCTCAATCGCTTCGGTGTTCGACGGATCCGCCGTCACCGGGCTGCCAGCCGACACGGCGTTGTTCACCGCGCCGGTGATCTTGATGTAGCCGCACGCGCCAGGCCCTGGGTAGTCGAGGCCGCAGGCCATCTTCCAGAACTCGGGCGTGCCGGAGATGAACTTCACGGCCAGCGTTCTTGGGAGCAGCGAGGGCGCCTGAGCTTCGCATCGCCATTCGATGCTCTCGCCCGAGGCATCGAGGCGCAGCTGCTTGCTGACGCCGTCGCAGGAGGTCGTGATCACGGCGGGCGCGGTGCCTGTGCCGCTCAGCGAGGCGCGAAGTGAGTAGCTTCCCGCCGTGGTCGGCGCAATCGTGACGGTCCAGCCGTTGCGCGTCACCGTGCCGGTATTCGCTGCCGAGAATGCATACGCAGAGGAGGACGCCGTGCTCGTGGCATCAACCGTGTCCGCAATGCCGTCGCCGTCATCGTCGGTGTCGACGTTGTCGAGCGTGCCGTCATTGTCGATGTCGGTATGCATCGTGATCGAGAAGGACGCCTGACCAGAGTTCTTTCGCGAGTCGTACGCACTGCAGGTCAGATTCCGCACGCCGCTGGAAATCTGCTGGCCTGGGGCGACGTAGTTGTTGTTCTCGTCGAAGCAGGTCACGCTGGCAATGGCGCCGTCGACGGCGTCATTGGCGGATACGGTGAATGCGGCTGCGCCCGTCACCTGCCCGGCTGGCGCCGTCAGGACCAGGTTGCCAGGCACGGTGATGACCGGGCCCGTTGTGTCGTTGACCGTCACCAGCAATGTCGTGGAGGCACTGTGGCCGGTCGTGTCCTGAGAGGTGCAGGTCACGGTCGTGTTGCCCAGTCCGAACGTCGAGCCAGACGCCGGAGAGCAGCTGACCGGGCGCGCACCGTCCTCGTTATCAAGCGCGGTCACCGTAAACGTCGCCACAGCGCCGTTGGGACCGCTCGCTTCCACCGTCACGTTGTTCGCACCGAAGAAGCTCGGCGGACCGTCAACGGGGGCACCAACGGTGCCGTCACTCAACGTGACGCTGGTTGGATTCAGGGTGGCGTTGGCGGTGACAAAGCTACTCGTTGTGCAGCAATCCGCTCTCATGAAGCTACGGCTGGTGCCCTGGGTGGCGACGACCACATCGTTGGGGTATCTCCCCGAGGTTCCGGCCTGCAAAAAGTTGATTTCGCGGATCGCGATGCCCGTCGCGGGCTGGTGATCCGGCTCCTGGGTGGACGTGACGTACTGGTTCCCAGCCGCCCACCAAACCTGGTGCGCCGGCAGCGTGGGATGGAACGCGAACAGGCACTGAACGCCCCTGTTGCACATCACATTGCCCACTTCGGCGTTCGCGAATACGATTTCGTCGCCGATGAAGGAAGGACTGACTTCTCCAATCGCAACATCCACCGAGCGCGCCGTGGCGCTGTTCGCCCCGTAAGTTGTCGTCTCCGGCAGTTGGCGGCAGGAGAAACCGACGTTGGTTCCCGTCCAGTCCCCAGTACCCAAGCACACGAGGTTCGTCCCGTCATCAGCGAACGCCACATCGAGGTGGGCGTCCGGCGTCACGCCGCCATAGGCAATCTTGCCCACCGCAACGGCATTCGACAGGGTTGGGGGAATCGGGTTCACCGTCTTCGTCTGCATTACCCAAGTGCCGTTGATCTGCACATACTCGTCGAACACTGCGGCCGGCATCGGGCGGCAATCGAAGTTGACGCCGAACTGCCCGCGGCCGTTGAACAGGCACACTTCGTTGGCCGCGCCTCTGTTGGAGACAATCACGTCCTTGTCGCCGTCGTTGTCGAAATCACCGACCGCCATTCCGGTCGACGGCGCGTCCGTGCCGAACTCGTAGCAGGCGACGCCGGCCGAGCTGAAGCCGAAGCAGACCAGGTTGGGCTGATTTAGGGGCAGACCAGCGTTGCCGCCGTTGGCGTACAGCAGATCCTGGTGTCCGTCCCCATCCAGGTCGGTCGCGACTACTTCCTGTGCGTTGTAGGGATACGAGTTGAAGCCGTAGGTGCTGACGCAACCCAGGCCGGAATTGAAGTCTCCGCCACCGTCGTTGTAACAAACGACGCTCGAATGGCCTTCCATCGCCAGCGCGATATCGATATCGCCGTCATTGTCGAAATCGACCAATGCCGCGTCGGTGGTATTGATCTGGTTGGACAGGGTGAATTGCCCCGCGCCAATCAGGTCGACACAGTTGGTGAAGGCACCCGAACCGTTGCCGAAGCAAACTTGGTTATAACGCTGTTTTTGGGTGAAAACGGCGTCTACACGGCCATCGTCGTTGATGTCCTGGGCTGCGGCTGGGCCCGCCATGAACAGGAACGCCAGTCCCATCAGGACCGGAAGGTGGCGGTCGAAGAGGCGACGGGTTAGGGAGCGGAAACCTGACATTGAGTCCTCCTGCTGGATTTCAGCGAAGCGACACAATGAGGCATTGGAAGACGGATCGTCCTTTAATGGATGTTTAAGAAGCCTTTATTTTTCATTTATTCGGGATATGTCCCGCAATCGGACACGAAAAGACGAGCTAAAATACTCGTGCTTTACCTTGTTGCCCCCCAAACTCAGGACAGGTCTCGCAACCCTGGTTGCGGGTCTGGCGATCGCCTGCGCGCGTGGTTCGGAACCGGCGGACTTCAACGACCCTCTCACGGGACCGGTCAGTCCTCCCCTGTCCATTCCGTTCGAAAAGTACGCCCTGACCCCGGCGGGCCTGCTTCGGAAGGACTCTGAGTCGGGCACCGAAAACGGCCTCGAACGGCCGCTGGTCAAGACCGTATCAGGCGACTATCTTTCCAGGGACTTCGTCTTCGAGATCGACGTCACCATTCCGGCCGATCACGGCGACATCGCCTTCGTTGGCTTTGGCTCGGCGCGAAGCTGGCTGGAAGGCGACAACGAGCCCACCGATGCTTTTGTGTTCCGCATCCACAACCTGCCAGGCACGCCCTATTACGGAATTGACCTGGCGCTTGCGGATCCTGACGGCGGACGGGGTTACCGCAACCGCTACCGGGTCTTCGAGCGAATCGGCGACTACACACCCGGCAAGCCAATGCGATTCCAGATCTCGCACAAAGCCGGCGTGGTGACGCTGGCGATTCCGGCGCTGCCCGGCGCCAGCATGTCGTTCTCGCGCGATCAATACGACGGGCTGTTCGACGCGTCAGCGGCGCACCTTTTCTTCGGCAATAGCTCGGAAGGCACGACGTTCACCAACGCGTCGGTACGGAAGCCCTGATGGCGGGTCCGGCGTACCAATGGGGTGAGTGGCGCTTCGAGCCGACCGAAGCGCGCCTGACGCGCAATGGCGAAGTGGTGCCGCTGCCGGCGAAGACGCTCGACGTCCTCACCGCCTTGATACGGCGCGCACCGCGGCTGGTGACGAAGGAAGAAATATTTGCCGCGGTGTGGCCCGACGCGGCAGTCGAAGAAGGCAACATCGCGTTTCATGTGGCCGCCCTGCGCAAGGCCATCGACAGCGACGGACCATCCGCAATCGAAACGGTCAGGGGCCGCGGCTATCGCTTCGTCGCTGACGTCGCGATCGGGCACATGGCGCCGACGGCCTCGATTCAGCAGCCACTGATCGAGCCTGATGCGCGTCCGGCGATTACCGAGCCGCGACCGGCCCCTCCGAGAACCCCGGAGCCTGCTCCCGCTGCGGCGGCAGCTGCCGTTCCAAAACGATCGTGGGCAACGGCTCTGATCGGTGCGGCGGTGCTCGCGATTGCGATGTTCGCGTGGTGGCGCACTCAGCAGCCACCACCACACGCGATCGCGATCCAGCCTTTTGAGATCCTCGACCCACGGCCCGGTGAAGAAAATTTTCCTGACGGGATCCTCACCTACCTGCGCAACACGATGCAGCGGGAAAACATCCCGATCGCGCCGCTTGAATCCGCAACGGCGGTGCTGTCAGGACAACTGCACCCGGTGCCGAACGGCTTCCGCGTCACGGTGCAACTGACCGCGACCGGCGGCGGCGCCCGCCTCTGGGAGTGGAGCTACAACGTCTCGTATGACGATGAGCGGCCAGTTGCGGGCTCGGGACCGGACGATGAGCGATCGCGCGTGCAAGCCATCCTCGCGTATCGTGCCGGCCAGGGCCTGAAGAGTTACTTGAGCTTGAGCGGCGTCGAGCCCGTCACCCGGTAGATCGGGTAGGTCTGCCCGACCGCGATCCCATCCTCAACGTAGTTCCACGTCACCAGACCGTCATCGCTTTCGGGCTCGAGCAGGTATGCCGCCAGCCGCGCCAGCGGCTGGTTCGCCGGGACGTAGAGTGAACCTTCCTGCACGGTCAGCTGCGCGCGCTCGTGCGTGCCCTTGAGCCGCGTCTCCTGGTGCCCCTGGAATGGCTTGGGCGCCCTGGTCATGTCGGTGATCGTGAATCGCTCAACGGCCAGCTGCGTCCCCTCGGCAATCTCCTGGATACGGATGCCGTGCCAGCGCAGGCGATCGAGCGCAGCGGCGAGGCGGCCGTTGTTGTTGCGCGGGATCAACCAGCCCCTCGGCAACGCGATCGAACGTGTCGCCACGAAGTGGCCGGAGTCCTTCATCAGCACCGGCACGGACATCGGCGCCATCACCAGCATCTCGCGGCCCGACTTCGGATTGAGCTGCTTCGTGACATCGCCGACGAGGATCTCGACCTTTTCGTCAGCCGCGGCGATCTGGAAATCGACGCCGAGTTCAACCGGCTTCGACCCCGCCGGCGCGGTGAACACGCGATCGGCCTGGGCCGTCAGCGTCATGATCTGCTTCGCGTTGGCGACGACGCTTTTGTAGATCTCTTCGACGAAATCTTCGGTGACCTCGACCCGGCCCTTGAAATCCAGGTAGCTGTAGGCCTCTGACAGGATCGCGATGCGATTGCGCAGTCCGACGTAGTTGTTGCCGAAGCGCGGACGATGATCGAACGTGCGCCACGCCACGTTGCCGGGATTGGCGGGGTCGACGCGTGAGCTCTCGCGGCCGCCGCCGTCTTCGGGCGCGAAGTTGCCGTAGTAATAGGTGCGCCAGTTGTGGTTCTTCAGCATCGCGGCGCGAATCGGCGCCAGCATCCGCGAGCGCGTGAACTCGATCAGCCGCGCATCGGCGTTCGGGTTCAGCATCGGCGAATAGGTCAGGTGATTGGCGTGGTACGACCCGTTGGTGGTGTGCAGGTCAACGGCGACGTGCGGATCCCACCGGTTCATCAGCCCGACCAGCGAGCGCGCCTCGAGCGTGTCGAGTTTCATGTAGTCGCGATTGAGGTCGAAGCCCTTGCCGTTCTCGCGCGTGCCGACGCCGTTGACCGGGCCGTTCTGCGCGGTGCGGTTCATCGGCGTGACCTTCTCGTTGCCGTCGGCGTTGTAGTTCGGCGCGATCAGGATGACGAGCTGGCGCGTCAGCTGGCGCAGATCGCCGGTAATCATCCGGCGGGCCAGCATCAGGATCGCTTCCTTGCCCTCGACTTCGCCGGCATGGATGTTCGCCTGCACGAACACGATCGGCCGTCCCAGCTTGCGTGCCGCTTCCGGCGTCGTCACCTTCGGATCAGAGATGACCAGCAGCGGCAGGTCGCGCCCTTCTTCCGTCTTGCCGAAGCTTTCGGTGTGAACGAGCGAGCTGGTCGCCTTGAAGCCGTCGAGCACACGCGTGACATCGGCGTAGGTGCTCGTTTCTTCGTAGTTGGTGATCTCGGCACGCGTGCGCATGTCGGCGGACTGCGCCGAGCCGTCGACGCCGCTCAGGGCAAGCATCCCCGTGGCGGCCAGGAAAAGGACATTTCGGATTTTCATCGTTGAGACGCCGTCGTAGTGGTGGTGGGCTGCAAGTACTTGTTGAACCAGTTCAGGTAACGCTGCAGGCGATCGCGCTCGTAGCTCGGGATCGTCAGGCCGTGGAACTGGCCGGGATAGATCACCAGCTGCGTATCGACACCGAGGCTCTTGAGGGCCTGGTACATCTGCTCTCCGCCGGCGATCGGCACGTTGAAGTCCTTCTCACCGCCCATGAACAGCGTCGGCGTCTTGATCTTGTCGACGTTGAAGAACGGATAGGAGCTTCGCGTCCACTTCTCGGCGTTGGCACTCTTCCAGGGGTGGCCGAGCTCGTTGTCGTACTGCAGGATGTACTGGTCGACGCCGTAGAGCGACATCACCAGGGCCACGCCCGCGCCGCTCACCGCGGCCTTGAATCGCTGGTCGCGCGCAATCACGTGATCGGTCGAGATGCCGCCATAGCTCCAGCCGCCGATGCCGAGGCGGGCCGGATCGGCAATCCCCTGCTTGATCGCTTCATCAACCGCGCCGATCAGGTCCTGCGACTCGAGGTTGCCCCAGTCGGCATGAATGGCTTTCTGGAATCCGTTGCCGCGCCCGGCGCTGCCGCGGTAGTTCACCGCCAGCACCACATAGCCGTTGGCCGCGAGGAACTCGCGATCGAACGAGAACGCGTGCTGGTCCTGGCTGTTCGGGCCACCATGGATGATCAAGAGCGTCGGATACTTCGTGCCGGCCTTGTATCCGGCGGGCTTGACGATCAATCCGTTGACCTGCGTGCCGTCCTTGCTCTTCGACGAGAAATCCTCGGTGGAGGCGAGCTGCAACTCCGACAACAGCTTGTCGTTGTGCTTCGTCAGCTGGCGCAGGTTGCCGTTCTCGAGCGCGAAGATCTCGTTGAACCGGTTCGGCTCGCTGGCGATCACGGCGAACTGTCCGTCCTTGCCGGGATGCGGCGATGAGATCACTCGTCGGCCGCTGGTGCGGCGCTGGATGGCGCCGTTGGGGTTCTCCGCGGGCACGGTGGCGAGGTGGTTGGTGCGATCGTCCTGAAGCAGGAACGAAATCTGCTGGCCATCGGCAGACCACGCGATGCTCGACACGGCGCGATCGAGCTGCGGCATGTAAACCGTCGGGCGCGTCGTCGCGCCAATGTTCGCCGGGGGATCCGACGGGACGACGATCAGCTTGTTCATGCTGTAGGCGCCGTTGGCATCGTTATCACCCTGGAGCAGGGCGATGCGGCTGCCATCGGGACTCCACGCCGGCCGGCCGCTCTCGCCAAACTCGGTCCTGGTCAGCTGCCTCGGCTCGGCGGTTCCTGCCGCATCGACCACCCACAGATCCTCATTGCCGGTCCGATCGGGATCCGCATGTCCGCGCTTGCTGAGGAAGGCGATCCACTTGCCGTCGGGCGACCACGACGGCGAGCCATCGTCGGTGTTGCCCCTGGTGATCATCTTGTGGGTCTTCGCGGCGACGTCGAAGACGCCGACGTGCGAGTAATAGTTGCCGAGATATCCGGAGCGATCCTGCTTGAAGTGATAGCGATCGATGACGATCGGCGGCTCGGTCTTGCGTTTCCAGCCTTCCATCTTCTCGGGCTCGTCGCGCGGATCTTCGTCCGCGTGCGTGAACGCGATGCGCGTGCTGTCCGGCGACCACTGAATGTCGGACACGCCGCCCTTCACGTCGCTCACCCGCTGCGCTTCGCCGCCGGCGCGGTTAAGCAACCAGATCTGCCCGCCCTTCTTCTTCTCCTCGTCGGTGCCGCGCGAGGCAACGAACGCAAGGTACTTGTTGTCAGGGCTCCAGCGCGGAGACGATTCGCCGTCTGGAGACGAAGTGAGCTGCAGCTGCTCGCTGCCGTCCCACTTGATCATCCAGATGTCGGTGTTGCGGCGGTCCTTGTCCGCGTCGATGGTGGTGACCGTGTAGGCCACCCACTGGCCGTCCGGCGATCGCTGCGGGTCGCCCACGCTGATGATGCGGGAGTGATCGTCGAGCGTGATCGCACGCCTGCCCTGAGCAGCGTCGACGGGTTTGGCTGCCTGGCCATGGAGCGGCGCTGACGCCGCCACGGCGCACGCGGCCAGGGCAAGGATGTAATTGCGCATGGCGGAACTATATCGCCGCCCGGGCCGTGAGGCTAGCGACGCTCGTCCCGGTTCCGGCGGGGCAATGGAGTATCCTCTTGCACGTCTGAGGCTGAGCCCGGCGGTGTTCTGCAGGCGCCGTCGAGCCGATATTCAGCCCGGTGATGCGGCATGACGCCGCATCGTCAGCGTCCCGGGAGGATACATGCGCATGTCTCGTTTTCTTATGGCGGCCGGTTTGGCCGTGTTCGTCGGCGTGGCGTCGATCACTGTGCTGTCGGCACAGTCCAAGACCGATGAAGACTACGACAAGTTGATGAAGGCGGTCGGCGCCGCCAACGGCGCAATGCGCGGAGCGGCGAAGGAATCCAACACCGCCGGCATTACCGCCGAGGCCGCGAAGATGGCCGCGCTGTTCAAGGACGCGCAGGCGTTCTGGACGGCTCGCAACAATGCCGAGGCGGCCGAATGGGCGGGCGCCGCGATGAAGCATGCCGATGCGATCGCGAAGGCGACGGATCCGGCGGCGGCGATGGGCGCGATGAAGGAACTCGGCGGCACGTGCATGACCTGCCACACGAAGTACCGCGAGAAGACGGAAAGCGGATTCGTGATTAAGAAGGGGTAGGTTACCGGGTTACCGGTTACTTAATGATGGCGGCGACAGGGATCTTGTCGCCGCCGTCCGTCATCAGCGTCAGGTTGATCGTCTCGCCTGCCTTCGGCTGGGTCTTGAAGTCCGACACCAGCACGAACGGCCCACCCGCCTTCAGCTCAATCGACCCAAACGACGGAATGGTGATCGTGGCCGTCGGTTTACCTGCCCCGAGCGGAGTCGAGGGGTCGCCCTCGCGTAACTCCACTTTGCCCGCGTCAGACATTCCCGACTGCACGTACGCGTCGTACATCGTCGGATTGTTGAGCGTGCCGTAAATCGCAACGCCACCGCTGACAACGGCGGCAGAAGTGTCCGAGGCGGTCGGCGACTTACCCTGTGCAAGCAGTGGCGAGATCAGCAACGACGCGATGAGGGTGGTACGCAGAAAAGTCATCAAAAACCCATGGTGTGGTGTCAGTCCCCGTTGCAAACCGTTACAAATGCCTCACTTCGGGAGAGCCTGGGGCATGTCGGCCACCACGTAGATCATTGTCGTCAATGACGCGGCCGCGATCGAGACTTCCTTTGGATCGATGCGGTCGACCGTGTCGGCCGGCGTGTGGTGAATCGTGAAGTACTTCGTCGCGTCGCCGCCGTAAGCCATCATCGGCACCTTGCCGAGCGCGGCGATGGGTCCAATGTCCGCGCCGCCGCCACCGCCGGTGATCTCGTTCATGCCGATCGGCGTCAACAGCGTGGCAATGTCGAGAATCAACCTGCGCGCCGCTTCGGAACCGCTGAACCCGAGTCTCGCAGGAGCGAACACGCCGGAATCCGATTCAACCGCCAGGATGTGGTTGGCCGCTTCCTTCGCGTGCTGATCGCGATAGCCGTTGCCGCCGCGCATGCCGTTCTCCTCGTTGGTGAACAGCACGATGCGCACGGTGCGCTTCGGGCGGATGTTCAGCTTCTTCATCAGGCGCGCGGCTTCCCACGTCACGATGCACCCGACCGCATCGTCCGACGCGCCAGTGCCCGGATCCCACGAGTCGAAGTGACAGCCGGCCAGGACGATCTCGTCGGGCTTCTCGCTGCCCCTGATCTCGCCGACAACGTTGAATGACTCGACATCGGGATCGAACTTCGATTCCATCTTCAGCTTCAGGCGCACCTTGACGCCGCGATTGAGCAGGCGCTGGATGCGATTGGCATCCTCGGCGGGAATCGCGGCGGTGGGAATCTTGGCGTTCTCCGCTGCGTAGTTCATGCCGCCGGTGTGCGGCGTGCGCAGGCCCATCGGCCCGACCGCGCGCACCAGCGAGGCAACCGCACCGTGCTTCGCAGCCATCGACGCGCCGCCCGAGCGATACGCGACCGTCTCGCCGTAGTTGGTGTACGGCACGTTGAAGAGCACGATCTTGCCTTTCACTTCGGCAGCGCGCTTATTCAATTCATCGCCATTCGCGACCGCAATGACTTCAGCCTCGACGCCTTCCGGCGGCGTCGCCACGCTGCCGCCCAGGCCGAGCATCGGCACCACGTGATGCGGCGGGTTCGTGATCTCGAGGCTCTCGCTGCCGCGCACCCACTTCGGCACCATCACCTTTTCGGTGCGCACGTTCTCGAGACCATCCCTCTTCATGGTCTCGACCGCCCACGCAATGGCGCGATTAAGGTTGTCAGAACCAGTCAGCCGCTGACCGTAGGTATCGGTCAATTCGGCGAGGCGATCCCACGCGAACTGATCGGCCTGCGCGGCGGCGATCAGCTTTTCAACATTGCCGCGATAGGGATCCAGCCAGGCCGGACGAGTC
>DATMJU010000022.1:0-4417 GCA_035553795.1 Vicinamibacterales bacterium | reverse complement strand
GTGCACCGCATGCGGCGCCTCCTGGGCATGCGCGTCCCTGGCGGAAAAAAGGCCAGCAACACAGACCACTGCGACAAGCAGGCGCAACATCGCGAAGATCATGGCACGGGAACGAAGTAAGGAAAAAATCAGTTGGTCCGGTCCGCGGCTGGTAGGATAATCGCCGCTCGTCATATCTCGTCCCCGGAGCCGACATGAAACTCGTCACGCGCATTGCCGCCGCTTTCGCCGTTCTCCTGCTGCCCGCCCTTGCGTCCGCGCAGGAAGCCCAACCCCAGCATCCCCTCGCCGGCCATTGGGCGGGGCAGGTTGCACTGGCGGGCCAGGACCGCGAGATCGTCGTCGAGTTCACGATCGAGGGCGAGGCCGTGACCGGCCCGATCATCGCGGCGCAGATTGGCGAGTTCATCATTCGCAATGGCTCTGTGACCGGCAACTCGATTCATTTCACCAGCCCCAACATCGCGCCGCTGGGCGAAGGTCCGGCGCTCGTGTGGTCTGGCCAGTTGACCGGCGCGAACGAACTGGCCTTTTCGGTCGTGACCGAATCTGGCGAAGGCCAGGCCTCGGAATTCGTGCTCACCAAACGCGTCGCTCAGTAGCGGCGCACGACGGCCGTCCAGTACACTTGGACGGCCATGCAGTCATTTTTTGAATCGGTCCTGGCGCTGATCGTCAGGACCTCCACCGACCTTCCCCCCGACGTCCGTGCCGCGATGAAGCATGCGGCCAGCACCGAAGACGAGTCTTCGCGTGCCGGGCAAGCCTTCAACATCATCAAGCAGAACATCGATCAGGCCGCCGAGATCGAAGGGGCGATCTGCCAGGACACCGGCATGCCCACCTTCGAGATCAAGGCGCCGGTCGGCGCCAACCAGATCTGGATGAAGAAGCAGATCAAAGAGGCGATCGCCGAGGCGACGAAGCGCGGCAAGCTGCGGCCGAACTCGGTGGACTCGATCACCGGCGAGAACACCGGCAACAACCTCGGACCGGGCATGCCGGTGATGCACTTCGAGCAGTGGGAGCGCGACGACATCGAAGTGAAGCT
This sequence comes from Vicinamibacterales bacterium, assembly GCA_035553795.1. Taxonomy (GTDB): domain Bacteria; phylum Acidobacteriota; class Vicinamibacteria; order Vicinamibacterales; family UBA2999; genus 12-FULL-67-14b. The sequence continues at coordinate 3,366 of DATMJU010000022.1, read as the reverse complement.
GCTGCTCAAGGGCGGCGGCTGCGAAAACATGAACGCGCAGTACTCGCTGCCGTCGGAGCTCGCGCATCTTGGCCGCGCCGATCGCACGCTCGATGGTGTGCGCAAGGCGATCCTGCACGCGGTCTGGAACGCGCAGGGCAAGGGCTGTGCGCCGGGCGCGATTGGCGTCTGCATTGGCGGCGATCGCACCAGCGGCTACGTGGAAGCGAAGCAGCAGTTGTTCCGCAGCCTCGATGACATCAATCCCGATCCGCGACTCGCCGATCTCGAAGCCGAGATCATGCGCACCGCCAACACGCTCGGTGTCGGCCCGATGGGTTTCGGCGGCAAGATCTCGCTGATCGGCTGCAAGATCGGCGTGCAGAATCGGCTGCCGGCCAGCTTCTTCGTGTCGGTCGCCTATGACTGCTGGGCCTATCGGCGCCTGGGCGTGACGCTTGACGGCACCACCGGCGCGATCACGTCGTGGCTCTATCGCGATCCGTCGGTGCCGACCATCCCGATGATGGATCAGGCCGGCTTCAAGCGCACCGGCAAGGAGATCCGGCTCGAAGCGCCGATCACCGAGGAGCAGGTTCGCTCGCTGAAGGTCGGCGACGTCGTCCTGATCAGCGGGCGCGCCTACACAGGGCGCGATGCGGTGCATCACCACCTGTCGCATCACGATCCGCCGGTCGATCTCAACGGCGGGGTGATCTACCACTGCGGACCGGTCGTCGCGAAGCAGCCGGATGGCAGCTGGAAGGTGACCGCGGCGGGTCCCACCACCAGCATTCGCGAGGAACCCTACCAGGCCGACATCATCGGCAAGTTCGGCGTGCGCGCGGTGATCGGCAAGGGCGGGATGGCGGGGAAGACGCTGGCAGGCCTCAAGCAGCACGGCGCCGTGTATCTCAACGCTATTGGCGGGGCTGCTCAGTTCTACGCCCGTTGTATTGACCGGGTGGACGGGGTGTCGCTGATGGAGTTTGGAACCCCTGAGGCCATGTGGCATCTACAACTTAGGGACTTTCCCGCGATTGTCACCATGGACGCCCACGGCAACAGCCTCCACAAGGACCTGGAGCAGGCCTCGGGCGAAAAACTAGCGGAACTCGCTGTAAGATAAGGGTGTTATGGAAACTCAGACGATTACTCCGGAAGTACCGGTGGTATTCACCGAAAGCCTCATCAATGTGACCGAAGCGGCCGCGGGCAAGATTCGCGAGCTGCTGGCGGAAGAGGGCAAGACCGAAAGCGGCCTGCGCGTGTTCGTGCAGGGCGGCGGCTGCTCGGGATTCCAGTACGGCCTGATGATCGAAGAATCGGGCGGTGTTGGCGATCAGCAGTTCGAGTCCAACGGTGTGCGCCTGTTCGTGGATCCGGTGAGCGTGAGCTACCTGCGCGGTGCGGAGGTCGACTTCGTCGACACCATCACCGGCGGCGGGTTCACGATCAAGAACCCGAACGCGACGTCCACCTGCGGCTGCGGTTCCTCGTTCTCGGCGTAGTAAAGGCACGGTGACGGTCATGGCCTCCAGCGCGGCCATCCCTGATCTCGATCGCCTTCGCCCGGCTGGTACGAAGCGCTCCAGTAAGCGCGACCTGATCGTCAACGTGTTCCTCAAGCAGGAGGGACACCTCAGTGCCGACGATCTGGTGGCGCTGACCAAGCGCGAAGACCATCGCATCAGCCGCGCCACGGTTTATCGCACTCTCCAGTGGATGGAAGAAGCGGGCATCGCCCGCAAGGTGGATTTCGGCGAGGGGCGATTCCGCTTTGAGCATTCCTATCGCCATCCGCGCCACTTTCACCTGATCTGCAAGACCTGCAACCGGTCGTTCGAGTTCCTCAGTTCGGACATCGAGTCGCTCGTCGAGGAAGTGGCCACCGCGCGCGCATTCACGGCGCGCCAGACCGTCGTGCAGATCTACGGGACCTGCGACGCCTGCAGCACCGGCCGCGCCGCCGATGAGACCACCTCGAATTCCGAATTGCTGTTTGCGCGCGACGCGCTGCGCATTGCGATTGCCACCGAGCGCAGCGGCATGGAGTTCTACGCGCGCGGCGTCAGGCTGGTGAAGGACTCGCGGGCCCGGGAAGTGTTCCGCAAGCTCGCCACCGAAGAAGTGCACCACCTGAAGACGCTCGAGAACCGCTACCAGGAACTGCTCAAGCAGGATCCGCAGCTCGAGTCGCGGCCGACGTTCCTGTTCTTCAAGGGCGCCGCCAATGGATTGTTTTCCTCGGGCGCGGAACAACTGAAGCGAGACGGCGTGGACGATCTCGAGGCGTATCGCATCGGCATCCGCTGCGAGCGCGGCTCGCACCGCTTCTTCAAGCGCTACGGCGAACGCTTCGAGGATTCCGAAGGCAAGCGCATCTTCCTGGAGTTCGCCGAGGAAGAACGCGAGCACCTCGAGACGTTGCTGCGCGAGTACCGCCTGCTGGTGAAGAAACACCGCGGCGCGGGCGAGAAGCCACTCGACTCTGCGAAGCGACGGCTGAAGCCATCACTCCCCAAACGTCGCCCATCGGTCAGATAGTTCGTTGATCGACCTGCACATGCATACGACGGCCTCTGACGGGCGCCTTTCGCCCGCGGAACTCGTCGTCCGCGTTGCGACCGCCGGGTTGAAGACCATCAGCGTGACGGACCACGACACGGTGGCGGCGATCGCGGAGACCACCACCCTCGCGGCCGCGGCGGGCATCCGCGTCGTGCCCGGCATCGAGATCACGGCAGTCGAGGACAATCGCGACGTCCACGTGCTTGGTTACTTCTTCGACCCCGCCAGCGAGCGACTGGCGGAATTCCTGGTCAGCCAGCGCGATCGGCGCGTCATGCGCGTGCGCGAGATCGCGGAACGCCTCGCGGCGGCGAACATCCTGATCGACGTCGATCGCCTGTTGAAGACGGCGGCGGAGCGGCCGGGCTCATCGGTCGGCCGTCCGCAGATCGCGCGCGAGATGGTGCGCGCCGGCCACGTGCCGTCGGTGCAAGCCGCGTTCGAGCTGTGGCTCGCGGCGGGCCGGCCGGCGTTCGTGCCCCGCATTGGGCCCAACGCCGCGACGGTCATCGAAACCATTCACGGCGCGGGCGGCCTGGCGTCATTCGCGCACCCCGGCGTGACGAAGCGCGACGACCTGATCGCGCCGCTGGCGGACCGCGGCCTCGACGCGATCGAGGTCTATCACTCCGATCACACCCAGGAGGACACCACCGCGTACCGGCGCCTCGCCGCGCGGCTTGGCCTGCTGGTCAGCGGCGGATCGGATTTTCACGGAGACGATCCGTCGAAGCCCGAGCGCGTGCGGCGGGCGATCTTCGGCGCGATCGGGCTTCCGCCGACCGACTTCCTCGCGCTCGAGCAGCGATCCAGGGT
>DATMJU010000021.1:0-3467 GCA_035553795.1 Vicinamibacterales bacterium | reverse complement strand
GAACCGCGTCATGCCGCCGATACCGAGCGGCAGCGTGCGTGACGATTCGACGTGCACGATCACGTTGGACGATTCGAGCCGTTTGACAAGCGACCTCGCCGTGGCCGACCGTTCGATCGCGCGCTCGAGCGCCGCGGCGGCCAACGCGTCAACAGGGCGGACCGGTAGATCTTCACCGGCCGCAACGAGAGAGGGAATCAGAACACAGACACAGATACACAAATAGCGCATGAAGCCACTCCAACAGACGGCTGATACACGTGCATCTCCGCGGCGAAAATTCGCCGTGAAGGTTCAATTCAGTTGGGAACGGGAAGAGCTACTGCTGTCGAATCTGACAGCTAGGCTGGACGGTGCACTGGTGGGACTTCGACGAGACGTAGAACCACGAGCCGATCATGCTTGCTGATGCTACGCGCCGCCGGTCGTGGATTCAATAGATGCGCTCGCCGCATAATGCGCCAACTATCGCAAGTGCTTCTTGGCGAACGCCGCACCTGATCCCGATTTCAGGTAACGTTCAAAACGTATTGCGCGGTCTTCATCTGCGAACTCAAACAGCGCGTCAAGTTTCCACGGGCGATACTTCGACGTGTGGTGGCCGTTTTGTTGATTGTGATTCGCTAATCGTGCAGAGAAGTTCGACGTCAACCCGGTGTAGTAGCGTGGTTGCGCTTCCATATTCTTGATGACGTATACGAAGCGGCGTCCCTGATCCATGCGGCTCTAGTAGCAAATCCGCGGCCGCTCCCAATCCCCTCAAGTCCACGGCACAAATGCGGCCGCGTCGAAGAGGGGATGGCAATCTCTTCACTTCAGAGGTGCTTAGAGTGTGGCGGATTCTGAAAGGGTGGGCTTGCCAGCCGTAAACGGCCCTCCTGCGCGCTGCGCGCTACGGAGGGCAACCTTCGGCCTGTGGCTTGCCAACCGAAGCTCGCGTGATTGGCAAGCGCGAGCGAAGGTTGGTCGGGGCGACTGGATTCGAACCAGCGACATTCCGCTCCCAAAGCGGACGCTCTACCAGGCTGAGCCACGCCCCGAACGCTGTCTATTGTATCGCGTTACCGCCGCGTGAAGGGCCCCGCGTCCATCAACAGCGTCGTCTGGGGATCCAGCGCCACCGATGCCGGCGCGGCGTCGAGCGGGAATGCCCGGGTTGCCTGGCGGCCGGTCAATTCGATCGTCTCGATTCGCGGTAGGTCCCCCGCCTTGGCGGCGATGCCGACGCCGACCTTCAGGCGATAGGGTTGCGCGGCCTGCGACTGCGTCACGGTCACTTCCACCACCTTCTTGACCGGGTCGTAGCGCCAGCCACCCTCGATCTTCGGCACCCCGGGGCGATTGAGCCACTGCGCAAAGAACCACTCGAGTGACTGGCCGGAGTGCTGCTCGAACACCGCTCGCAGGTCGTCGGTCGACGCGTGACCGTTTCGGTAGCGGCGGTAGTAGTCGCGGATCGCGGCCCAGAAGCGCTCGGTGCCAACTTCCTGCCGCAGCATGTGCAAGACCCAGCCGGCCTTCTGGTACACCAGGCCATTGAGCACGCGGCGCATGTCCGAGAGGTTGCGGTGAATCACCGGCGTGTCGGGCAGCTTCTGTTCGAGCTGCAGGACCGACGCGCGCGACTGCTTCAGGCCGGCAACGAACGCATCGCGACCGGCATCATGCTCGGTGAAGAGCAGCGTGAAGTAGGTCGCGAAACCCTCGCTGAGCCACACGTCGTCCCAGTCGCGCTCGGTGACGGAGTTGCCCCACCATTGGTGCGCGATTTCGTGCACGACAGGGCCGTTGCCGTTGGTGACGCCTTTCTCGCCATAGAAGATCGCGCTGGCGTGCTCGGTGCCGCCATTGAGGCCGGCAGCTTCGACGTTGGCGAGCTTCTCGTACGAGTACGGTCCAATGTGGCCGACAAAGAAGTCCATCGCTCGCCGCGACAGATCCTCGAACAACCGGATGCCGGGCTCGCGGTCCTGCGGAAACACCCAGGTCTGCAGCGGCACGCCGTTGGTCGTGCCGGCCGAGTGAAACGAGAAGCGCGCCACGCCCAGGGCATAGAGCCACGAAGAGATCGGCACAGCCTGCTTCCAGTGTGTTCGCCGCTCGTTGTTCGGCAGGTCGAGCTCTTCGATCAGCAGGCCGTTGGCGACGACCTGGTAGTGGTTCGGCGCGGTGACAATGAACTCGCCGGTGGCCTTGTCATATGGATGATCGAGCATGGGCAGCCACTGTCGCGCGTTGTCTGGCCAGTTCTCACTGAAGAACGTGCGCTCGCCGTGCATGTTGTCGGCGATGCGCAGGCCGCTGCCCGGCACGCCGCGATATCGCACGGTGAACGTCAATTCCTGGCCGGCCCTGCCCTGGGGCGGCAGTACCAGCCGCAACCGGTTGTTGGTATGCGTGAAGATGATCGCGTCGGCGGCCGGACCTGGCATGTCCGTCGGGTGGCCGCGCCTCACCGATTGCACCGTCATGCCCTTGCCGGCACCCAGCGACGTGAGGTCCAGCGACATATCCGCGACACGATCTTGCAGGAACTTCACCGTTACCGTGGCCTCGCCGGTGATCTCGTTCGACTGGTCGGTCAGCGTCAGCCTGAACACGTAATGCAGGACATCGATGCCGCTCTGGCGTGGATAGGTGTCGGCGGCCAGGACCGCAGGCAGCAGCAGGAAGGCGAGCGCGAAACGCAAAGTCACGGCCGGATTATCGATTCTTTCGATGCCGCTTGACATGAATCATCGTATCGCCATACATTGATGTGATCTTGCCGGTGGTCACCGCGACACCTGCGCAAGATGGTTTTATCGAGAGTGGCGGAGGGAACGGGCCCGACGATGCCACAGCAACCTGGCTGCAATGCCAAGGTGCTAACTCCCGCCCCGAACAGGGGAGAGATAAGCATCGGCCGCGACGCACCCGCGTCGCCGTTGAAACTCTCCACAGCAAATTCGTTGGTCGCGCGCAGCGATAGCGCGTGGAGGTGTCGTCGTCATGGCAGTCGAGGCAGTTGAAGCAGTTGAAGCAGGCAAGAACAACGCGTGGCCGATCAGGGTTCGCGCGAAGAAGCCATCCGCAAATCCGTCTGTGCTAACCATTCGCATCGGTCTGCTGGGACTGGGCAACGTGGGGCAGGCGGTGGCGCGGCTCGCCGCGGATCGATCGGCGACCGCGCACGCCGGGCTGCGATTTCGCGTCGAGCAGGCGCTGGTTCGTGATGTGACGAAGGCGCGCCGTTGTACCAAACCCGCCCGCCTGACGTCCAACCCGTCGGCATTCCTCAGGGGGCACTACGACGTCGTGATCGATGCGCTCGATGCCGTCGAACCGGCGCGTACGCTGGTGGCGCGGCTGCTGGGACGCGGCACGTCGGTCGTGACCGCGAACAAGGCGCTGGTGGCGGAACATGGCGCTCAACTCGACGCCATTGCCGCGGCCCGCGGTGCGGCGTTTCGCTATGAGGCGACGGC
>DATMJU010000020.1:0-13356 GCA_035553795.1 Vicinamibacterales bacterium | reverse complement strand
GGACCGCATGGCGGGACATCCGGCGAGTCCTCGTGCCGGGGGTCGCGCTGGCTACCGTCGGCGTCCTTCTGAGCGCCATTGTGCTGGGAGCAATCGCCGCCGCAATCCTTGGTCTCGAGCTGCTCGAGGGCATGCTGCTCGGCTCGGTCATCGCCTCGACCGACGCCGCAGCCGTCTTCTCGATTCTCCGGTCCAGGGGGGTGGCGATCATTCCGCGACTCCGCCATCTTCTCGAACTGGAGTCCGGCAGCAACGATCCAGCAGCCGTCTTCCTGACTGTCGGCATGATCGCGCTCATCCAGCGGACGAGCGGCGGAGCCACCGATCTCGTCGGACTCTTCGTCGTTCAGATGGGCGTGGGCCTCGTCGCAGGCTGGCTGCTCGCGCGTGGCGCGGTCGCGCTCATCAATCGTCTTCGCCTCGAGTACGACGGTCTGTACCCGGTGATGACGGTCGCGTTCGTGGTCCTCACGTACGAAGGCACCGCCTGGCTGGGAGGGAGCGGGTTCGTGGCCACCTACGTCGCTGGCCTCACGATCGCGAACGCCGAGTTTCTTCACAAGCGTAGCCTGCTGCGGTTTCACGATGCGATCGCGTGGCTGATGCAGATCTCCATGTTCGTCCTCATGGGACTGCTCGTATTTCCATCCGATCTCGTACCGGTGGCCGGTCAGGCCGTTCTCGTCGGCGCCGTACTCCTCCTCGTCGCCCGTCCGTTGGCCGTGGTGCTAACGCTCATTCCGTTTCGTTTACCCGCTCGGGAAATCGCGTTCGTCTCCTGGGTGGGGCTCCGTGGCGCCACGCCAATCATCCTTGCGACGTTCCCCGTGGTCGCCGGCGTCGCCAATGGAAAGGTCATTTTCGACGTGGTGTTTTTCGTCGTCCTGCTGTCAGTATTGGTGCAAGGCACCACGATTCCGGCCGCCGCGAAGCGTCTGGGGCTGGCGACGAAATTGCCGGCTGAGAACAGCTATACGTTCGATGCCGTGATCGCCGGCGACGAGGGACATGGCCTTCGCGAGCTCACTATTCCGGAAGGGGCTCCGGCAGCGGGCCGGAGCATCGTCAGTCTCGGCCTTCCGGCCGGCGTGCTCGTCGTGCTCCTCTACCGCGCCGGACAGATCCTGGTGCCACAAGGGGGCACCGTTCTCGAAGCCGGAGATCGGGTGTTGCTGCTTGCAGAAGAGGACACATATCCCGCGGCGCGGGACCGACTCGCCGGCAGCGGCGAGAGAGAGGGCTGATGTACTCACAGATCCTCGTCCCACTCGACGGCTCCGATCGTGCGTTGGCTGCGGTGGGCCCGGCGCGCCGCCTCGCCACATTGCACGGTGCGCGGCTGCGGCTGGTCACGGTGGCAACGCCGGATACGAGGGCTGAGGAGCTCGAGGCGATCGTCGTAAGTGGCCGCGAGGTCGTCGCTGCGTCCGAACCGGACGTGACCATCCTACGCGGCGACGACCCAGCAGCCGAGCTCGCGCGCCTCGATCGCGAGGATCCACAAGCCCTATTGTGTCTAACCACGCGAGCTCGCCGGCCCCTCGGGCGCATGCTGTTCGGGAGCGTCGCCGGCGAACTTCTGCGCCAGTCGCACAAAGCTACCGCCTTGATCGGACCTTCCTGCGATGTTGCGGATACCACAGCGATACGGCGTCTTGTCGTGTGCCTGGATGGCACACCGGCAGGGGAGACCATCGTTCCGTGGGCCACGCGATGGAGTGTCGCGACTGGCGTGCCGCTCGTATTGGTGCGCGTCGTCTATCCACTGGTCGAGGCGGCGGCACGTATTCCGCCGACGGAAGAACAGCTCGATGATCTCGGGTACGTGCGGCGTCTCGCCTTGCGACTCGAACAGGCGGGACATCGTGTCGCCGATGTCACGGTGCAACACGCGTCTGCTTCCGATGCGCTCGTCGACCTGGCCGCAGACATTCCCGGCGCGCTTCTCGCCGTGTCGACGGCCGCCGCGGAGCCGCTCGAAGGCAGCACAGCGGCGCAACTCGTGCGAAGCAGCTCGGTCCCCGTACTCGTCGCTTCGCGCGCCTGAACGGATCACCGATTACAGCGAGCTGTGCATGGTACGCTCGTCTTGCGCTTGAGGAACCCGACCGTATGCCGCTGGGGAATGCCTTTGCCGAAATTGCGCTGATACTGCTGGCCGCCGCGCTGGTCGGCGCCGTCGGCACATGGCTTCGGCAGCCCCTGATCGTGTCCTTCATCGCCGTGGGCATTCTCGTTGGACCGGCGGGCATCGGCCTGGTGACGCAGCACGAGGAAATCGAGCTACTCGCGAGCATCGGCATTTCGCTGCTGTTGTTCGTCGTCGGCCTCAAGCTCGATTTTCAGACGATCCGGACGCTCGGTCCCGTGTCGCTGGCGACGGGCATCGGGCAGATCGTCTTCACGTCGGTGATCGGATATGTCATCGCGGTAGCTCTCGGCATGAATCCGCTCACCGCCACCTACGTCGCGGTTGCCCTGACCTTCTCGAGCACGATCATCATCGTCAAGCTGCTTTCGGATAAGCGAGAGATTGATGCCCTCCACGGACGCATCGCCGTGGGCTTTCTGATCGTTCAGGACATCGCGGTCATTCTTGCCATGATTGGGATCACCGCGATCGGCACCGCCGGGTCAGGGGATCAGAGCCTGGCGGTCCACGTCGCCTTGATTCTGGCGAAGGGGATCGGCTTCCTGGCCGTGGTCGCGGTGCTCGCCGTGCGTATCCTCCCCGCGGCCACGACCCTGCTGGCTCGCTTGCCCGAGTTGCTGGTGCTGTCAGGGATGGCCTGGGCGGTCGTGCTCGCCGCAGCCGGCGAGGCGCTGGGCTTGAGCAAAGAGGTGGGCGCATTCGTCGCGGGCGCATCGCTGGCGTCGACTCCCTATCGTGAGGCGATCGGCAGCCGACTCATTACAGTGCGCGATTTCCTGCTGCTGTTCTTCTTCATCGATCTGGGCGCGCGTCTTGATTTGTCGCTCCTCGGAGCGACGTTCGGCGAGGCCATGATCTTTTCGGTATTTGTTCTGATCGGTAATCCTCTGATCGTGCTGGCGATCATGGGCTTCATGGGATACCGCAAGCGCACCAGTTTTCTCGCCGGACTCACGGTCGCCCAGATCAGCGAGTTCTCGCTGATCCTGGGCGCGCTCGGCGTCAGTGTCGGTCATCTGGGACCGCAGACGATGGGCCTGATCACGACCGTGGGGCTGGTCACGATCGGTCTCTCGACGTACATGATCATTCACTCGGCCCGGCTCTATGAGTGGCTGGCGCCGTGGCTCGGGGTGTTCGAACGGCGCACGCCGTACCGGGAAGCGGCGACCGAGACCGTTTCTCCGCCCAAGGCGGACATCGTTGTCCTCGGCCTCGGGCGATACGGCGGCGGCATCGTACGGCATCTGTTGCTGCGGAACCGGCGGGTCACTGGCGTCGATTTCGACCCGGAGGCGCTGGCCCGCTGGCGGGCAGAGGGTATTCCTGTGGTCTACGGCGACGCGAGCGATCCGGAACTCTTCGATCACCTGCCGCTGGACGGTGTGAGCTGGGTAATCAGCACGGCACCGGACATCGAAACCAGCCGAGTCTTGCTACGCCATCTCCGGGATCGGGGGTTCCGCGGGAAAGTCGCGATCGCGTGCCGCACGGCAGACGAGGGAGATCTGCTACGCCTTGAAGGCGCCGATGTCCTTCTCCGCCCGTACGCGGATGCCGCCGAGCAGGCCGCGGACGCTGTGACGGCGGCAGCGGACCGGTTGAGCGCCATTGCCAGCGCGGCGCCGGGCGTCCGCGAAATTCGACTTGGATCGATATCGAAATGGGCAGGGCACCGCATCGCCGATGTTCCGCTCCGCGAGGAGTTCGGCGCGACGGTGCTGGCCGTGAGCCGTGGCGGGCGCAGCTTCCTCAGTCCTGGACCGACGTTCCAGTTGTTCCCCGGCGACCGCGTGATTCTGTCTGGGCAGCCGTCGGCGCTTGATCGGGCTATCGAGTATCTCGCGCGCATCGACTATCCGGACCAGCAGGAGGATCACGAGGACTTCGCCGTCGCAGAGGTGCAGGTGGGCTCCCTTCCGGGATGGGCCGGGCGTACCCTCGCAGCCCTCGACGTCCGTGCGCGCTACGGTGTCACGGTGCTCGCCGTCGGGAAGGAGCACGAGGGGCTCGAGGCACCCGATCCGCATCGGCCGCTTTCGGCGCATGATCGCGTCGTACTTGCCGGCACGCGAGAAGGGCTGCAACGGGTGCGAACGCCGGGCACGGCGTCGGATAACGAGGGTTATCCAATGAGATCGTAAGCGCGCCGCGATGAGTTCTCGTTCCGTAAACCACAGTCCGTACCGCCGGTCGTCGACGATCTTCCATCAACAGAAGTTCACTACCTTGAATGCATCATGGACCGGGCCATCCTGACGGCGACGCGGCATGCCTGCGCGGCGCCGTCAGGATCGCCGGCTTGCATCAGGTCAGCAACGCGCTGCATCTAATCACGAAGGCGCGGAAATGCGACGATACGCGAGCGGTTGACGGATCCAGCGCCCTCGCACAGGCCGCAGCGGTACTGCGCGACAGCGTCGCGGGTGAATGCATGTCCGCGCGTTGTCCCGCGCCCAGCACAAATAGGACATTCGACGCGCTCGGCGATCCCTTCCGCGATCGCTCCCATTGATGAACACTGCAAATCCTCACGTCTCGCCGGCGTGGATGTAGACCGATGTGAAGCCCCGCTGATCATCCTTAGCTCATCAGTTGAAGAAATGACCTCGTTCAGAACATGGATGTGATCACTCCGGCGATGACATCGATATAGTGCCGACGTACGAGGCCGGTCGACAAAACTCCAGTGCCCTATATGGAGGCTGACATGGCGCAAGAGCGAAGACGGCGATCAGACAGAAATACGACAGGACCGTTGGACCAAGTCAACGATCGTCCAACGCCTCGCCTGGATGATGAAGCGATCCGGCAGCGTGCGTACGAGAGGTTCCGCGAGCGCGGCGGAGAGGATGGTCACGATTTGGACGATTGGCTTGAGGCCGAACGTGAACTGAGTCGGGGAGTCCGAGGTCGCTGAACCCACAAATGGCAACCACGAGTGTCACTTGTGATCTGTCAACTACGAGGATGTGTCGGACGAACGGGCAACTTTGAAGTAGTCAGCGCGCATGACCGCGGCGTCTAGAGGCCCCGGCGGTCGCGTGGCGACCACGCAAGTTGGTCGATCATCACTCGTGTGAGCACTGACGTGTCCGATCGACACACTCGTCTGCCCGTTCTGCAGCTTTCCGCGCTTGCTGGTCGTTCAGTACTTCGTGTTCTGCGAACTTCGTGTTCATGTTCGATGAACTTTTCAGGCAATAGCTGACGTTGACAGAAACGTTCAACGGGTCTAGCGTTTAACTATTCCGTTGTGACTGCGTCCTGCAGTCACCCCTCCTCGTCGCACATCCCACGAGGAGCTGTTCCACCGCATCGCCCCATTGGCCATGTCGAAAGGAGCAAACATGACCGGTATAAGTGTGTCCGCTGTCACGGCGTACACCGCTCACCGGGAATGGGCGTCGCGCCCACCCGACGAGCGATACGCCAGCGTTCAAGCGCTCTACGAGGCGGCCCGAACACGACGCGCCCGCATCGAGGAGCGCACCACTGAGACGGTCGATCTCAGGACAATGGTGGTCGACGACGACGATCTTGCCATTCGCAACACGTCGGGTCGCACCGCCGCTTTGACGCATTGGAGCTTCGGCCAGCTCGCAACATTAGCCAGCGCGCCGCCAAGCTACCTGCGCACGCTGCCCGCAGCGATCGCCTCATCGGCCATCAACTACGGGCTGCAGCGGTTCGCTCGAGACGAGTACCAACTGTTCATCGAGCGGACTGCGCCCTGGACGGTGCACGCGATCACATCACCGCGTTACGCACGCGTCCAGCACGACGAGCTGGCCGGCCGGGTGCTCGCCCTCATGGCCGATCACCCGGCCTGGCACTTGCCGCTCGGATACAAGGACGGTGAGTTTGGCGCCGCGAAAGTTCCATCCGGCGCCTACCTGGGAGATCGAGACATGTTCCTGTTCCTCGTGGACGGCAACCGAGACCTCGACGATCCCACGGATCGCACCAATGCCGGCCTGTTCCGCGGATTCATTCTCCGGAACAGCGATGTCGGTGCCGCCGCCCTTACCCTCGATGTGTTCCTGTTCAGAGCGGTGTGCGGGAATCACATCATCTGGGGGTTTCAGCACGTGGCTGGCTTCCGGCGCCGTCACGTGGGTGCGTCGATTCAAACAGCGTGGACGACATCGATGGACGCCGTTCGCGCTGCGCTCGACGCCGACACTGCGAATGACCGCACCCTGCTCCTGCGAGCCACTTCCCAAGAGCTTGGAGCGACGCGGGACGCAGTGATCGAGACGGCCGTTCAGCGACTCGATCTGTCGCAGAAGCAGGCCACCGAGGCGTATACGCTGGCGGAGGAGCACGAGACGAATCCCCGGTCGGTCTGGGGCTACGTGCAGGGACTGACACGACTCAGTCAACGCACACCCTGGCAAGACGGACGATACGTCCTTGATCGCGCCGCCAGCCGCCTCCTGACGACGGCCCATTAGCCCTCGTCCGGGTCACGCGCGCACATCCCCGCGGACCCACTCACACCCACCGTAGCAACGCGGACTGCCTAGGCCCTCCGCACTAACCGGCACGCGTGTATTCGCGCGCTGCCAGTCGGAGGAGCCATGCGCGAGATCCGTCACGCCATCGTCGACATCGATCGTTACCTGGAAGCAGCCGCACGGGCACAACAGCAACACGAGGCCGAGCGATGGCGGCAGGAGCTTCGCCCGCGCGCAATCCGTTCGTTCGCGGAACGCGCGGCGAAGCTCACCTGGTCTCGTGCACTTCTGAAGCTGATCGTCGAGGAGCTCTATCCCGACGATCTCTTCACGGAGTTGGTGGGCAATCTGGATCGCGTACCCGCACGGCACTGGCCGCGCGTGCTCGCGATCGCCGTCGCGCTCCGTCATAGCTGGCGGCGCGACGGGCTCACCCGCGTCGCACGGCGCCTCCGCGTCTCGCTGGCTACGCCAGTCGATCGAACCAACCGACGTCGTCAGCGCACGTCATCAACCCGACCATCACCAATTCCATTCTCGGGCTCGCCTCGGCCCCGTCAAGGCTCTCCGCTTCGCTTCGACCCCGCACGGCGGGGCTCACGGCCTTGACGGGGCACTCGGTCGAGCCATGCCCAGGCAATTACGTGATGGTCGGGGATTCAAACGTTCGAAGAAAGGAGCACAGACCGATGTTTCAACTGTCGATCACACCACGCATCACGGTGACGATCGGCGGCCTCACACGCCTGTACCTCGCCTACGTCACCACCGCGCCGGCCGACCTCGACTTACCGAAGACGTTAACGGTCGACGAAGGACCGTTCGAGGACGTCATCGGCTTCGCTGCCGATCCCGTCACGGTCGACGCAACTCGTGCCCGCATGCCCGCACGCGTCGTGCTCGTCGAGGCAGGCGATCGCGCCTGGCAACGAGCTACGTACCGCGGACATCACCACGTCTTTCTCGCGGCAGATCGTTGGCTCGTCAGCCTCGAGAAGCTGCAGTCCTCTCTCTGGCAGCGCCTCGAAAGACGCGTCGTCAGTGCGGCGGCTGCATGAATCGCTCACGTCGTTCGTTCGCGTCAACCGCTCGCGACACTCGCGAGCTTTTCAGGAGGTCAGATCATGGTCGTCAAGATCGTTCCAAACGAAAAGCAGAACCCGCCCGGCAAACTCGCCGATGCCGAGCTGCACTTCACCGAAGGCGTGCTCGAAGGCTTGAAGCTGATCGGCTTCAGCATTTGGGAGCGTCGCGGTGGTGGCCGCAACGTCACCTTCCCCGCACGGCAGTACGCGGTCAACGGTGAGCGTCGCAGCTTCGCGCTGCTGCGGCCAATCGGAGACGTCAGCGCGCAGGAGCGCATCAAGGAGCTCGTGCTCGAGGCGTACGCCGAGTACGAGCAGACGAACGCGGCCAGCGAAGTCGCGTGACTCGGTTCGGATGCTTCCGGACGCCGCCGTGTGCGGCGTCCGGCGGCGCGAGATAGCGGACGACGCGACGGCATCTTGGGCAATGAGCGAGGTGAATCATGGCCGACACGATTCGATGGCTGACGACACAGGAAGCGGCTGATCGCGCTTGCTGCGGGCCGAGAACGGTCCTCCGTGCGGTGCGCAGCGGCCGGCTACGAGCGGCTCGCATCCGCGGGGAACTCAGGTTTCTCGGGCGCTGGATCGACGAGTGGTTGATCAACCAGGTGATGCCCGAGGACGGAGACATCGCCGTGGCGATCGATGCCGCTCCATCGAGCTTGAGCGATCTGCTCCCGTGGCGGTGAGGGGACTCGCGGAGGGTTTATCATGTCGGCAGACCGCAAGCGCCGCCGCGGCGTAATCCGTGACGCTGACGGCGTACGCGACATCACGACGATCGACGAACGCGCAGAGGAAGCACTCCGCAGCCTCGTCCGCATCCTTGCTCGAAAAGCGGCACGAGAGTTGTTTGCGAAATCCTGCGTAATCGCCGAGAACCCCGTTCCTGCCGAGGACCAGACATGAAGGCCGCTCTCTACGCCCGGTATTCATCCGACAACCAGCGCGATGCATCAATCGCCGATCAGATTCGGATCTGCCGGCTGTATGCGGAACGGGAAGGCTGGACGATCGCCGACGAATTTCACGACCACGCCATTTCAGGCGCGACGCTGTTACGACCAGGTTTCCAGGCGCTGATGCGCCGTGCCCTCAATCGCGAATTCGACGTTGTCGTTGCCGAGTCGCTCGATCGATTCAGCCGTGACCAGGAAGACACAGCCGGCCTCTTCAAGCGACTGACATTTCTCGGCGTTCGGATCGTGACGTTGGCTGAAGGCGAGATCACGCATTTGCACGTCGGGTTCAAGGGCACGATGAACGCGATCTTCCTCAAGGACTTGGCGGACAAGACGCGCCGCGGTCTCAGAGGTCGCGTCGAGGCGGGCAAATCAGGTGGGGGCCTGTGTTACGGCTACAGAATCGTGCGAGCACTGAATGGAGCAGCGCTAACCACTGGCGAGCGCGAGATTGAGCCCGCGGAGGCAGCCGTCGTCGAGCGAGTATTCCGGGAGTTTGTCGGCGGCACATCACCAAAACAGATTGCGAAGCGGCTCAACGCAGAGGGGATCGCCGGACCATTCGGGGCGCGCTGGAATCCGAGCACGATCTACGGGAACGCGGCGCGCGGCACGGGCATTCTCAACAATGAGTTGTATGTCGGACGATTGGTCTGGAACCGGCTCCGGTACATCAAGAACCCTGACAACGGTCGGCGAGTTTCGAGGCTGAATCCACGGTCCGAGTGGATCACGAAGGAAGTTCCCGAGCTGCGAATCATTTCTGAAGAGTTGTGGACGGCCGCCAAGCGGCGCCAGGAGGCGACACGGCGCGTGCTCGCATCCGCCAAGAGCGTGGTGAAGGCGCGCAGGCCACAGTACCTGTTCTCGGGCCTCACCAAGTGTGGCGTGTGCGGCAGCGGGTTCGTGCTGAAGTCGAAAAACCGGCTTTCGTGCTTCGGCGCTCACGACAAGGGGATTTGCTCCAATCGTTTGACGATCCGCCGCGACGAAATCGAGGCGCGGGTCCTGCACGCAATGCAGGAAAAGCTTCTTCGGCGCGATCTCTTCGAGGAGTTCTGCAAAGAATTCACGCACGAGATGAACCGTCTCAGGATGGCGGCCCGGGCGAGCATCACCGCGACTGAGCACGAATTGGCCCGGGTCGAAGCGGAGATCAAAAAGCTCGTTCAGTCGATCAAGGACGGTGTTCCGGGCAGCCTCGTTAGGGATGAGGCGATCCGGCTAGAGACGCAGCGGACCGAGCTGAAAGCGCGGCTCGACCGTGCTGTGGAACCGCCGCCGCTTCTACACGCGAGTGTCGCCGACCTCTACCGAGATCAGGTCAGGCAACTGGCCCGGGAGCTACAGGACGAGGAAAGCCGCACAGGAGCGGCCGAAGCGCTGCGTGGCCTGGTCGACGCCATTGTCCTTACCCCGCAAGGGGAGACGCTCCAAATCGAGCTACAAGGCAATCTAGCGGCAATGCTCAAGGCCGCCGAGGCGAAGAGGAACGGTACACCGCCGCCTCCGCTTGGAATGTGGGCTTCTGCCGATTGTCAGCGGATTGTCAGTGGAGAGCAGAGGCCGCCATCGGATGATGGCGACCTCGTGCAGATAATGCTGGTTGCGGGGGCAGGATTTGAACCTGCGACCTTTGGGTTATGAGCCCAACGAGCTACCGGACTGCTCCACCCCGCGTCAGGAGAAAGCCATCGTAACACGCGCTCACGAGAGCGTCAATGTGTGCACCGACCCCGACAGCACGCCCGCGTCGTGGCACCGTGAGTGCATTCGTAGGGCGGTAGCAACACTACCGCTCGGCGGTGGTAATGCCTCGGCTCTGGGTGGACCCGACTCGGTATGGCCAAGATTCTGGTAGTGGAGGACAACGACGACGTGAGGGACATGATGGCCGTTTCGCTGCAGCTCGAGGGCCATCAGGTCACCACCGCAGCGAATGGCCGGGAGGCGCTGGCGAAACTCCGCGCCGGCGAGAGACCCTGCCTCATCCTGCTGGATCTCATGATGCCCGTAATGGACGGATGGGAATTCCGCGACGCCCTCCAGCAGGAGCCCGAGCTCCGTCACGTCCCGGTCGTCGTCGTGTCGGCCGCGACCGCCGAGCTCGTGCGGAAGGCGCCCGCCGAGGCGTACCTGCCGAAGCCGATCGACATGGAACAACTGCTCGAGGTGGTGTGTGAGTTCTGCGACGGCGCAGCGAAGCAGTAGCGCTAGCGGCCCGCCGGCTTCGCGTCCCGCACGATGAACAGCAGCTCGCCAGGGCGGATGAGCCCCAGCTCTTCGCGCGCGATCGTCTCGATCGCCGACGGATCGTCGCGCAGCCGCCGCGCCTGCTCGCGCAGCCGCTGGTTCTCGGCCTTCAGGCCGTTGAGCGACGCGGCCGCCTCGGCATACTGACGCCGCGCGCGCATCCGCTCCATCAGCCCCTTTTCTCCAACCAGCGCATCGACCAGCAACACGACGGTGGCAAAGCCGAGGCACAGGTTCAGGAGCTTCCGGCGGCGGCTGCCGCCGGCGGGCGCCGGCTCGACGCGCTTTCGCCTCAGCGGCTCGGGGCCGCGCGGCGCACGCGTGTCGGAGCGGAGGACCTGGGGCATCGCGATGTCTGAGGCGCCGCCGGGGGGGAAGAGCGGGACCGGCTGCGCCGAAAGAACTGTACGATACTTTCGGCGGCACGCATCCGGCTATTTAGCACCCCGCCGCGATTCCGGCGGAAACAGGACGCCTATGACCGACGACTACGTAATCGTTCTCACGACGATGCCGGCGGAGGGAGACGACGCCGCGCGCCTCGCCGAGACGCTGGTGGGCGAACGCCTCGCGGCGTGCGTGAACCTGCTGTCGCCGATGACCTCGATCTACCGGTGGGACGGCCAGGTGGAGCGCGAAACGGAGCGGCAGATCATCATGAAGACGACTGCGGCGCAGTTGCCGGCCCTCTGGGACCGGCTGCGGGGGCTGCACCCGTACGACGTTCCGGAGTTCGTGGTGCTGCCGGTCGTCGACGGCAGCGACGCGTACCTGAAATGGATCGGCGAGTCGACCGCGCCCGTCAGGCCAGAGCCTGCCTGAGGTCGTCGATCAGGTCCTGCGGGTCTTCGATCCCCGCCGAGATCCGGATGAGACTGTCGGAGAGCCCGATGGCCGCCCGCCGCTCGGGCGGCACCGAGGCGTGGGTCATCGACGCGGGGTGCGTGATGAGCGTCTCCACGCCGCCGAGGCTCTCGGCGAGTGCCATCAGCCGCGCCCGGTTGCAGACCGTCCGCGCCTCCTCGAAGCTCCCGACCTCGAACGACAGCATGCCGCCGAACCCCTTCATCTGCCGCTTCGCCAGGTCGTGCTGCGGGTGGCTCGGCAGCCCCGGGTAGATCACGCGCCTGACGCGCGGGTGCGTCTCGAGAAATTCGGCGAGCGCCTGCCCGTTGATGTTGTGCTGCGCCATGCGCACGGCCAGCGTCTTCGTCCCCCGCAGCACCAGCCAGGAGTCGAACGGACTCAGGATCGCGCCGGCGGCGTTCTGGATGAACTTCAGCCACTCGGCGTCCTCTTCGCGGGCCGCGACGACGATGCCGCCGACGCTGTCGCTGTGGCCGTTCAGGTACTTCGTCGTGCTGTGCATGACGAGATCGGCGCCGAACTCGATCGGCCGCTGCAGCACCGGACTCGCGAACGTGTTGTCGACGACGAGCCGGATGTCGTGTCGCCGCGCGATCGCGGCGGCCTCCGCGAGATCGGTCAGCCGCAGCACCGGGTTCGTCGGCGTCTCGACGAACAACATCCGCGTGGCCGGCCGGATCGCCTGCTCGATGAGCTCCGGACGCGAGGTGTCGACATAGCTGAAATCGAGGCCGTACTTCGTCAGCACCTTGTCGAACAGCCGGAACGTGCCGCCGTACGTGTTGTCGGTGACCACGACGTGGTCTCCGGCCTTCAGCAGGGTGGTGATGGCATCGATCGCCGCCATGCCCGAGGCGTACGCGTACGCCGCGACGCCGCCTTCGATCGCGGCGATGTTGCGCTCGAGCGCGAGGCGCGTCGGGTTCTGGGTGCGGGCGTACTCGAAGCCCTTGTGCTTCCCCAGCTCCTCCTGGACGTAGGTGGACGTCTGAAAGATCGGGGTGATGATGGCGCCGGTCGAGGGATCCGGTTCCTGGCCGGCGTGGATGCAGATCGTGGAGAAACGCGCGTGGTCGGTGAGCTTCATAGAGGGTGAGGACAAAGTTAGTCTGTTATCATCTCGTTTTCAAACGGCATGGCCAGGCTTCGACTCCCCGAACGGTTGGCCGCGGGGCGGCGGCAACGCCCGCTGCCGCCGGCGCCAGGGGCCAGAGAGCCGGGCCCGACGCCGCGGTCGCTTCTGCTCCGGTCCTGGGCCGGACGCCTCTTCCTCGTCTCGGCGTTCATCAAGCTGCTCGTCGCGATCCTCCGGCGGCTGGTCGAGCCGCCCGCGATCGTCGAGATCGTCAGTGCCGCCGCGACGCTCGGTCTGCTCGTCGCGCTCGTCTACTTCCTCTGGCGGCTGATCGGCCTCGCGAAGCAGCGGCTGCTGTGGCGCGTGCGCCGCAAGCTGATCATCTCCTACATCTTCATCGGCGTGCTGCCGGCGATGCTCATCATCGGCTTCGTGCTTCTGAGCGCAGGCGTGCTGTCGATGAGTGTCAGCGCCTACCTTTTCAAGGACGGCTACGACG
>DATMJU010000019.1:0-3612 GCA_035553795.1 Vicinamibacterales bacterium | reverse complement strand
CCGCCGATCAGGTCGTTGAAGCCGCCCGCCTTGAAGCCGCGCGAATAGTTGAAATAGGCGTAGACGTCCGGTGTCGCCTGATAGCCGATCGTGCCGCGGAAAGTCGGCCTGTTCGCCCGGTTGTTCACCGTGACCACGCCGGCGGGATACCTGAACACGCTCGCGCCGAGCGCTTCGGTGATCTGGATCGAGGGATCGAACCCGCCGTTCAGCTGCGGGATGAACACCTGATTGCGGCCATACCAGGTCTTGTTTTCCCAGGTATAGCGGAAGCCGCCGGTCAGCGAGAGCTTGTCGGTCAGCTTGTAGGTGCCCTCGGCGAAGACCGCCTTCGAGTTCGACCGCTGCGCGTTGCACAGGATGAAGGGCGTGTCGTTCCAGTTGCCGAAGGGCAACGGGCCCTGGACGAGATCAAGGAAGCCGAGGATCTGCGCCACGCAGAAATCCACCGTCTCGCGCTGGTAGAACCCGCCGATCACCGCGTCGAACGCCGTCCCGGTGTTGGTGGCGAGGCGCAATTCCTGCTGGAAGGTCTTGCGGTTGTCGTCACGCGTCGCATCGAAGAACGAGAGCGGCGTGCCATCAATCCCGATCGGTGCGGCACCCGCATAGGAGTTCGGGATGCGCGAGATCTGGCGGCGCCAGCCGGTGACCGACGTCAGCTTGCCGAAGCCGAGATCGTAGTCGGCATTGAGGTAGAACCCGTCGACCGAGATGCGCTGACCGTCGCGCATCTTGATCAGGCCGTCCTGACGATAGGTCACCGCCGCATTGTCGAGCGGATCGCTGCTCGCCGGGTTCTGGCGGACGGTGTTGAGAATGTCGGTCAGGAACGGCGTCGTGCCGTTGTATAGGTAGTTCTCATTGACCGAGGGCACCGTCTCCGAACGATCGCGCAGCCATTCATATTGCGCGAGGATGCGCAGGCGGCTGGTGGGCTCCCACAGCAGCTTGCCGCGCAGGTTGACCACGTCCTTGCCGCCGGCCGACTTGCCGTCGAGGCAGCCCGAGACGCCCGAGAAGTTGCCCGGAACAAAGCTCACCACCGGGCCATAGCAGGCCCCGTTCTTGTAGAAGCCGTTCGACTTTTCGGCCCCGGCGACCACGCGCAGCGCCATGTTGCTGAAGATCGGGATATTGGCCGCGAGCTGGCCCCGATAGGTACCGAACGAGCCGAATTCAGCGCGGCCGTCCACGCCGATCACGCCGAGTTCGGGGCGCTTGGTCTTGACCGTCACCGCGCCGCCGGTGGTGTTCTTGCCGAAGAGCGTGCCCTGCGGGCCGCGCAGCACTTCGACCTGCGCGATGTCGAACGTGTCGAGCAGCTGGGTCTGGACCGAAGGCACCACGAAGTCGTCGACGAGCACCGCGACCGGCGGCTCGAAGTAGACGATGATCGAGGTCTGGCCCACACCGCGCATCGCGAACGAGGCAGCGTTGAAGTTGGTGATCGTGTTGGCCGAGAAGTTCGGCACGAAGGCAGCGAGATCGCCGATATCGCGCGGGCTCGACTGGCGGATCAGGTTCGCATCAACTGCGGAGACCGCGACCGGCGTGCGCTGCAGGTTCGAATCGCGGCGGGTAGCCGTCACGACGATTTCATTGAGGCGATCGCTCGCCATCTCGTCGGCACTCGACTGCCCCTGCGCGGTCTGCGCCTGCGGCTCGTCGTTTGCCAGAACTGGTGTCGCCATCATCGCGGCGGCAATTACGCCAAACGCGGCCGACCAACGAAGGTCCCTCAGTGCCATCCCCATCTCCTCATGCCCGCATTCAGGTGCGGTGTCGGGCCAAGGATAAACGCCGGAACGCATTTTGCAAGCAGACATGTATGTTTTTTTAGAGAGGTGTGACTGCGCACATTGGGATGGGATCACGCCCCGCCGCATGCAGCGCGCTCCCCTGCGTATCCTTGCGTAACCGGCGCATCTGCCCGATCGGCTGGCACTTCCTTGGAAGGCAAGCGAATGACAGTCTCATCACCGATTGCATCCAAACATTCATGATTGTTTTCAGGTGGCGCCGGGCTATCATGCGCGGCAAGGACGGGACGCGCAAAGCGACCTGCGGGAGAGAAAGCATAGCCGAATGGCCCATCCGGGACCGGATCTGGAAGCGCGCATCGCGCGGCTGGAAGCTGAATCGCAGATCCGCCAGCTCGTCGCGCGCTACAGCTTCGACATCGATGACCGCAATATCGATGCAGTGCGCGCGCTCTTCGCAGACGACGCCGTGCTGCGTTCGCACGACGGGGTGATGCACGCCGTCGGCCCGGACGCGATCATGGCGCAATTCGACGGCCGCTTCGCTGTGCTCGGCCCCGGCCATCACGTGATGCACGATATCCAGATCGACTTCGTCGACGACGACACCGCCACCGGCCGCGTCGCCGGCCACGCTGAACTGATGCGCCACGGCCGGATGATGGTCGCCGCGATCCGCTACGACGACCGCTACCGCAAGACTTCCGCAGGCTGGAAGTTCGCCGAACGCGTCATCGGCTTCCTCTACTACGTGCCGGTCGAGGCCTATCCGCACATCCTCGCCCGGCCCGACCGCAACCACGCCTATGCCGAGCCGAAACTGGCAGACTACCCCGAGCAGCTGCCCAGCTGGATCGCCTACGAACAAGCGCACAAGCGCTAGCCGAAAGACGCAAAGATGGCCTTTTCCTTCCTCTCCCGTTTCCGCATCCGCGCCGACAAGGAAGCCGAATTCATCGCGCTCGCCAAGGAGATGGAGGTGCTCGCTCCCTCCGAACCGGGCACGCTGGCCTATCAGTTCTACCGGCTTGCCGAACCGGGCATGTTCGCGGTCTACGAACGCTTCACCGATGAGGAAGCGGACAAGGCACACGTGGCATATCCCCACAACCAGCCCCTGATCGAGCGGATGATCGCCTGCATGGACGGCTCCTACACGCGCGAGCTGCTGTTCGATCTCGAGGCGGGGGCCTGAGACGATGACGGGCAAGAGCTTCATCGCCCAGCTGCGCACCAAGCCGGAAAAGCGCGACGAGCTGATCGCGCTCCAGACCGAGCTCAAGCAGCTCGTCTTCGCGAACGAGCCCGGCGCCCTCGTCTACGAACTGTTCCAGTCCGAGGAAGACCCGGACCTGTTCCAGTGCGTCGCCACCTTCAGGGACGATGCCGCGTTCGAGACACACATGCACATCGATTTCCACGATCGGCTCGTGCCGCCGATCCTCGCGTGCCTCGCCGAAGACATGAAAATCGCCTTCTACCGCTCGCTCGATTGAAAAGGCCCTACACGATGCTGCTCAAGACCGGCCGCCTTGCCATCCTTTCCGGCTTCGCCGCGCTGGCGCTGGCTGCGGGATTGAACGCGGCCACCCCAACGCGGATCAAGTCCACCGAGGACATGAACAGCCGCGCCGGCCCCGTGATCAATCCGGAAACCGCCCCCGGCCGCCCGCTGTTCGAGCAGCACTGCGCGATGTGCCACCTCGGCGGCGTGCCGAAGGCGCCCTCGCCCAATTTCCTCGCCATGCTGGCGCCTGATGCCATCGTCTCCGCGCTGACAAACGGCGTAATGCGCCAGCAGGCCGCCGCCCTCTCGCCGGCCGAGAAGATCCAGGTCGCCGAATACCTA
>DATMJU010000018.1:0-10324 GCA_035553795.1 Vicinamibacterales bacterium | reverse complement strand
ACATCGGCTGCGGTTCGAATCTCGTCGCCCAGAGCTGCTTGCCGTCGAGCGAGTACGCGAACAGCCCGACGTTGCCGAAGTAGGCGTAGAGGCGCTCGCCGTCCGTGGCAGGCGTCTCGGAGGCGAACGTGTTCTTGCGATGGCGGCCGCCGACCGGCGCGCCTTTGTGCGCCTCGCGTTCCCATTTCAGCTTGCCGCTGTTGGCGTTGAACGCGTAGACCATGTAGCGAATTTCGCCGCTCTCCGACGTCAGTTCGATGTCTCGCGACACCACCTTCTTCACGACCTCGTCATCCGACAGGCCCTGCTTCGCGAGTTCGGCGGCGTAGTCGTTGCCGAAGATGCCCGTGGACGGCGCCTTGAACGCGCCCGGGCTGATCGCGGAGGTGACAAACACGGTGTTGTCCCACGCGACCGGCGAGGACCAGCCGCGCCCCTTCACCTCGACGCTCCACTTCACGTTCTGCTTCGTGGTCCACGACGTCGGCAGCTTGCCGTCGCTCAGGATGCCGGCCCCAGATGGGCCGCGGAACTGCGGCCAGGCCACGGAAGGCGCAGAAGCCAGGACCAGGGCCACGGAAGGCACAGACAGCACAGACAGCATCAAGGCGGGCAGAACACGTCGGCGCATCCTCGCAACCTAGCACAAACGCCGCCGGAGGTTTGAATCTTGTGACGGCTCGAAGGGATAGAATTGTCCGGTCATGGCCACAGCGGAAAAGCCCAAAGGCGGTCTCGAAGACGTCGTCGCGACCTCATCTCGCATTTGTTTCCTCGACGGTGATCGCGGCGTGCTGGCGTATTGCGGCCACGACATCCACGAGCTGGCGCGCAACGCGACGTTCGAGGAGACGTGCTACCTGCTGTGGCACGCGCGGCTGCCGAATCGCGCCGAGCTTGGCGACCTGCAGACGCAACTGGCGGCGGCGCGGCCATTGCCCGAGCCGATCATCCGGCTGATGAAGATGCTGCCGCCGTCGGACGGCATGGACGCGCTTCGCACGCTCACGTCGGCGCTGGGGCACTACGATCCGGACGCGCAGGACAGCTCGCTGCAGGCGGCGTATCGCAAGGCTGTTCGCCTCACCGGGCAGATCGCCAGCATCGTCGCGACCTGGGGACGCATGCAGCAGGGCCTTGGGCCGATTGCGCCCGATCCTGCGATGGGGCACGCCGCGAACTTCCTCTACATGTTGTCCGGCCAGCGCCCGAACCCGACCGAAGTGCGCGCGATGGACATTGCCCTCACGCTGCACGCCGATCACGAGCTCAACGCGTCGACGTTTGCCGCGCGCGTCGCGGCAGCGACGCTGACCGACATGCACTCCGCGATCGTCGCCGGCATCGGCACGCTCAAGGGTCCGTTGCATGGCGGCGCGAACGCCGAGGTGATGAAGATGTTGATCGAGATCGGCCAGGATGCGCCGGCCGACCGCATCGATGCGTACGTGAAGGACAAGTTCGCGAAGAAGGCAAAGATCTCCGGCTTCGGGCATCGCGTCTACAACACCGAAGACCCTCGCGCGACGCACTTGCGCAGGATGTCGAAGGAGCTCGGACAGAAGGCGGGCAACACCAAGTGGTTCGAGATGAGCGAGCGCATCGAGGCGCTGGTGAAGGCTGAAAAGAAGCTGTTCCCGAACGTCGACTTCTATTCGGCGTCCACGTATTACACGATGGGCATTGCGATCGACCTTTACACGCCGATCTTCGCGGTCAGCCGCATTAGCGGCTGGACGGCCCATGTTCTCGAACAATTGGCCAATAACCGCCTGATTCGGCCCCGCGCCGACTACACCGGCCCGTCCTATCCGCAGTCCTGGATCCCGCTCGATCAGCGGTAAAATCCTCCTGACCACTTGGCCCGTCTGGGTCATGCGGAGTTCGTAGGCCCAAGCAATAAAGCGGATCTATCACCGGACTCGTCGCGTCTAGAAGCTCAGGAGAAGAGAGATGAAGCAGTATCTGGCCGTCGCGGTCGTCGTGCTCGGGAGCGCCGTGGCGTGGTCGAGCAGTGCGGTGCAGGCAGAACAGGCGCCCGCCGCAAGCGCGCCGACGTTCACCAAGGACGTCGCGCCGATTTTCTTCGCGAATTGCACGTCGTGCCATCGGCCTGGCGACATTGCGCCGATGTCGCTGCTCACCTACAAGGATGCGCGGCCGTGGGCCAAGTCGATCGCGAACAAGGTCGCCGACGGGACGATGCCGCCGTGGCACGCTGATCCCAAGTACGGCACCTTCGTCGGCGCGCGCCGCTTGAGCGACGCGGACAAGCAGACGATCGCCAGGTGGGTGGCGGCCGGTGCGCCGGAAGGCAAGGCCGCGGATTTGCCGGCGGCTCCCGTCTACACCAACGAATGGAACATCGGCACGCCGGACGCGGTGCTGTCGATGCAAGAGGACTATCCGATTCCCGCCACCGGCGAGATCCCGTACCAGTACCTGGTGGTGCCGGCGAACTTTGCTGAAGACCGCTACATCACGGACTGGGAGATTCGTCCGGGCGATCGCCAGGCCGTGCACCACCTGCTGCTGTACTTGCTGGCGCCCAAAGAAGTGGTTGACGCGCAGATGAAGCGGCAGCAGCAGGCGATGCTGAACCGCATGTTCGGCCCGGCTCCGCCCGCGGGCGCGAATGCCGCGCCGCGCCCGACGCCGCCGTTTGAGATGGCCTGCTGCACCCAGATCCCCGCCGGCGAAGAAGGCGGACGTCCGCTACCGCCGGATCAGCGCAAGGATCCCGGTCCGAACTATCGCCCGCGTCCGCAGGGCATGGCGCAGGGTATGGGCGGCTTCTCGCCTGGCGGATCGATTCGCCGCTTCCCCGAGGGCATGGGCATGCGCATCCCGGCCGGCTACTCGCTCGTGTTCCAGATGCACTACACCACCTACGGCAAGGCGAGCACGGACCGTTCGCGGATTGGATTGAAGTTCGCGAAGACGCCGCCCAAGACGATCCTCAACACCCTGGCGTTGATCAACGCCTCGCTGTCGATCCCTCCGGGCGCGGCCAATCACCTCGTCGAGAACACGATGACGTTCAACCGCGACACGATGATCTACAGCCTCATCCCGCACACCCACGTGCGCGGCACCGGCTGGCACTACGAGGCGACGTATCCGGACGGGCGTAAGGAAGTGATCCTGTCGGTGCCGAAGTACGACTTCAACTGGCAGCACGAGTACGTGTTCGCGCAGCCGTGGAAGGTTCCGGCCGGCACGAAGCTGAACGCGAAGGCGTGGTACGACAACTCGCCGAACAACAAGTCGAACCCGGATCCGACGAAGACGGTGACGTGGGGCGATCAGACGTGGGAGGAGATGATGTACACCAGCATCACCTACTCATTCCTACCTGCTGCCACTGCTACTGGGCAGCAGAACTAAGAACAGGTTACGGGTTCCGGGTTACGGGTTCCGGGTTTGGTTCAACAAACCAGACCCGGAACTCGTAATCCGGAACCCGTAACGGTTCAGGGCCGCTGGGGTTACTGCGGCCAGCCGGTCTGCGGCAATCCCTTGAAGACTTTCAACGCGGTCTTGTAATACACCGCCTTCAGCACGTCATCCGGCAGCGACATCCCATACATCTTCCACGTCGCGTGGTAATCGCGGTAGTAGTCGAAGTACTCATCAGCCGTCTCGAACACGCGCCAGTAGTACGGGTATTCGTCCGGCTGGAATGAATCCTTGCCGAACATGATGCGGTCCTTGTACTTGGTGAAGAACTCGCGCGCGGCGCGCGGCTGCCGGCCAAGGTCGTAGAGAATCGCGCCGGCCTCGATCGTCACGTTCGGGAACTCATCGAGCATCTTCGCGGCTCGCGCCAGGTCGTTGGCGTGCCAGCCGAAGTGCGCGGCGACGAAGCGCGTTTTCGGATGCTTGCGGAACAGGTTGTTACGCTCGGTCATCAACTGCTCGAACGTCACCTGCCCTGGCTGGTTGTTGCGGCGATCGGGAAAGAGCGCGAGCTCGAGCCACCGCTCGTTCTTGTAGTCGAGCGGCTGGAAGAATTCCTGCGGCTCCGCGGTGTGGATGAAGGCGGGCACGTCCAGCCGGGCGAAGGCGGCCCACAGCGGATCGAGTTCGGGATCGTCGACCTTCAGGCGCGTGCCATCGGCCTTGGTGGTGCGGAGGCCGAACGACTTGGGCACTTCGCCAACGCCAATGGCGCCGGCCTTCAGGTCGGCTTCGAGCTGCTGCGCGGCCTTGGCGCCCCATCCCGGACCAACGCCGCGGAAGTCGACACCGGCGAGGACGCGGAAGCGCTCTTTATGCGGCGACGCCTTGATGGCTTCCAGCGTACGCGTCAGGCGTTCGCCGGATACGTTCTCCGCGACCAGCATCACGCGCAGGTTGAGCGAGTCCATGATGCCGACCACGCGGTTGATCTGTTCCGGCGTGGTCAACGCCCCGGGGTGGCCGTGCACATCGATCGTCGGGAACTTCGCCTTCGGCACCTTGTGCTCGGCGGTCACCAGCGTCGCGCGCGGGCGGTAGTCGAGAATACTCGGCGCCGGTTCCGATGGCGCCTGGCAATTGCCGGGCCGCACTTCGGTGGTGCCCGGCGGGCATTCCTGCCCGGGATTGATGCGCGTTCCGCCGCCTCGCTGCCCGCCTTCGCTGCCGTAGGCAGCTTCGGCGAGGTCACGCCGTAGCTCGCCTGCATCGAGGCGAGCGGAGGCGGACGCCGCGAGTCCGGCGCCAACCAGGCCGCTGAACACGATGATGAGGGGCGTTCGTGAAAATCTCATTGCGAACATTCTATCGAACCGCGCCCGTGGAGCGTAGCTGTTCGATCTCGTTGCTGCTGTATCCCGCCGCTTCGAGCACTTCGTCCGTATGCTCGCCGAGCATGGGGCCGCGGCGGCGCGGATTGAGCGGCGTTTCGGACATCTTGATCGGCGTGCCGAGGGTCCGCAGGGGGCCCAGCGTGGGATGCTCGACGTCGACGGTCATCTCGCGCGCCATCGCCTGCGGCGTGGTGAGGGCATCCTCGTAATCGAGGATCGGTCCGCACGGCACGCCGGCCTGCTCGAGTGCAGCGATCCAATGGGCGCGAGAATCGCGCACCGTGACGGCTTCGATCAGCGCGGCGAGATCGTCACGATGCGCCACCCTCTGGTGATCGGCGCTGAAGCGCGGATCCGTCAGCCACTCGTGGCGGCCGAGCAGGCGAGCCAGCTTGGCGAAGTTGCGATCGTTCGCGGCGCCGATCGTGATGTAGCCGTCGGCGCACTTGAACGCCTGGTACGGCGCGGTCATGCGATGCGCCGATCCGAGCGGGCCCGGTACCTCCCCAGAGGAGAAGTAGTCCGTGACTTCCCACACGGACAGCGCGAGGCCGGCGTCGACGAGCGACGTGTCGACATGCTGGCCCGTGCCGGTCTGGTCGCGATGGCGCAACGCCGCGAGGATGCCAATCAGCGCGAAGAGGCCCGCGCCAAGATCGGTCAATGGAATGCCGGCCTTCACCGGGGCTTCGTTGGGCCGGCCCGTGACCGACATGATGCCCGATAGCCCCTGTGCGATCAGATCGAAACCGCCCTTGGCCGCCCAGGGGCCGGTCTGGCCGTGTCCGGAGATCGAGCCGTAGATCAGTCGCGGGTTGCTGGCGCGGAGTGTCGCGTAATCGAGGCCGAGTCGCGCCATGACGCCGGGGCGATAGTTCTCGATCAGGATGTCTGCCGAGCGGGCCAGGCGTTTGAACACCTCGCGGCCCCTCTCATCATTCAGATCGAGGACAATGCCCTGCTTGCCGCGGTTGACGGCGTTGAACGCGGGGCTGTCGTCGCCGCGCGCGCCGGCCATGCTGCGCGTCGAATCACCGGCGGGCGGCTCCACTTTGATGACGCGCGCACCCATGTCCGCCAGTAACATCGCGCAATACGGCCCGGCCATGACCTGGGTCGCGTCGAGAACAACTATGCCATTGAGTAACGTAGGCGGCGTCGACTGGGACATTCACGAACCCGTTGCGATTGTGACCTTGAATCGCCCCGAAGCGCGCAACGCGCTCACCTGGGACATGTACGACGCCATCGTCGACGCGTGCGCCAGGGCGGAAGCCAATCGCGCCGTGCGCGTCCTCATCATACGCGGATCGGGCGGTGCCTTCGCGGCGGGAACAGACATACAGCAGTTCAAGGACTTTGCCGACGGAGACGCCGGTATCGCGTATGAGCGACGGCTCGATGCCGTGATCGATCGCATCGAGCGCGTCTCGATCGCGACCATTGCGGAGGTGGACGGCGTGGCGGCCGGCGGCGGATGCGCGATCGCGATGGCGTGCGATCTGCGCGTGTGCTCCAATCGCGCTCGCTTCGGCGTGCCGGTCTCGCGCACGCTCGGTAACTGTCTGTCGATGGCCAACACCGCGCGCATGGCCGACCTGATCGGTCCGGCGCGCACGCGCGAGCTGTTGCTGACCGGACGCCTGATCGATGCAACGGAGGCCGCGGCTGCGGGACTGGCAACCGTGGTTGTGCCGGAGAGCGACCTTCAAGCGGAGACCGCAAAGATCGCCGCCGAACTCTCCACGCGCGCCCGCAGCACCATCGCTGCGACGAAGGCGATGATGATCCGTTTGCGCGATCATCGACGGCCACCCGCCGGAATCGCCGACGACATCATCAGCGAATGCTACGGCTCCGCCGACTTCAAGGAAGGGGTGAAGTCGTTCCTCGCGGGGCGCAAGCCCCTCTTCCCCTGACATCCTGACAACCTGACAACCTGACAACCTGACAACCTGACGATCTGACGACCTGACGACCTGCCTACCTGAAGAGAATCCAGCAAATCGTCGACCCCACCAGCATCATCGACAGGCCCCACCACAGCAGCTGGTTGAACAACTTCTTGGCGTCTGCCTCGTTGTGGAGCGCGGCAATGCAGAGCGCGCCGATCGTCGAGAGCGGCGACAGGTCAACCAGGTGACCGCCGACGTACATCGACGCTGCAATTGAGAGCGGGTCGACGCCCATTCGTTCGGCCAGGCCAGGCACGGTCGGCAGGAACGCGGGGAGCACGACGCCTGACGTGCTGCTGTAGACGGAGACCGCGCCGGTCACCAGCGCGATCATGAAGGTGACGGTGCCGGGCGTGGCGATGCGCGCCAGCAAGTCAGTAAACAGGTCCATGCCGCGCTGTGCGGAGAGCACGCCGATCAGCACCGTGACACCGCAGACCATCAGGATCACGCTCCACGGCATCTTCTTGATCGCGTCCTTCTCGTCGGCCGCCTTCAGCAGCGACAGGATGGTGGCGCCGGTGAGCGCGGCAAGTCCGACATGCGCGCGGAACTCGATCACCACCACGACAAGCGTAGCGAGGACGGCGAGGGTCAACCAGTGCTTGGCGGCAAACGGCTCGACATCAACGATCGCTTCCTCAGCGCGCGCGCCCGCCTGATCCGACTGCGCCATCTCGACGGGCGGGACCCTGCGGCGCGTGAACAGCTTCCACCCGCCGAAGAGGAAATATGCCGCAAACGTCACCACAACGTGGGCAAGGAGGTTGTTGAGGAACGTGCCGGTCTCGTGACCTCCGAGACCGATCTGCTCCATGTTGGTGTTGACGATGATGCCGGTAGGCGCGAAGCGGGAGAGCGCCCCCGCCTGTGCACCGTTGCCGACCATCAGCGCCATCAGGAACGGCGGAATCGCCGCCCGGGTCGCGACGGCCATCGCCATCGGCGCCATGATCGCGGTGGTCGCGATGTTGCCCGGCCCGATGCTCGACAGCGTCACCGCGATGAAGAACAACATGATCGGGATGACGCCGGCGTTGCCGCGACAGGCGCGGACCGCGCGCGCGGCAATGCGGCCGAGCGTGCCGTTGTTGTTGGCCATGCCGAATAGCAGCGTGACGCCGACGAGATTGAGCAGGAGATCGATCGGGAAGGAGCCGATGACCTTGGCCACCGGCATGGCGCCGAGGTACACACCGACAATCCACGCCATGGCCAGTGACACCACGCCAACGTTCATGCTGGTGACCATGCTCAGCGTGATGGCGACGATCAGCGCCGCCAGTGATACCCAGGCCAGATCCATCAATGCTCCTTGAGAAGTGACCGCAAGAGTATCGCGGGATGCACCGCGCTGACACCGGAGAGGTCGGCGACCTGGTGGCGGCATGACGTGCCGCCCGCGACCAGCACCGAACCG
The DNA here is from genome assembly GCA_035553795.1 of Vicinamibacterales bacterium. GTDB lineage: Bacteria > Acidobacteriota > Vicinamibacteria > Vicinamibacterales > UBA2999 > 12-FULL-67-14b. Next base: position 2,156 of record DATMJU010000018.1, on the reverse strand, counting down.
GCCGGCATCGAGCGCGCCGCCGGCAGCAGCTTCCGCTCGGCGATGGCGCTCGAGACGTCGTAATGATCGGTGGTGTAGCCAAACGATCCCGCCATGCCGCAACAGCCGGCTTCGAGGTCGACCACCGAGGTCTCCGGGATTCTCGCGAGCAGCGCCTTGGCCGGCGCGGCCAGCCCCATCGAGCGCTGATGGCAATGCGGGTGGAGCAGGATGTTGGATGGCCCCGGCTTCAGCGCCAGGGTTGCGCGACCGGCGGCGCACTCCGATTCGAGGAACTCTTCGAACAGCATCGACCGCTTCGCGATCACGCGTGCCCGGCGCTGCAATTCGCCGCGCAGCAGATCCGGCGCGTCTTCACGAACCGCGGACAGACAGCTTGGCTCCACGAACACGATCGCCTGGCCATGGTCGGCGGCGTCATACAGCGCATGAACGTTCGCCGCCGCCAACTTTCGCGCTTCCTGGAGCCGGCCCTGCGAAATCAGCGGCCGGCCGCAACACACATTCGGAGCGACGCCCGTCCCGACTCCAGACGCCCGCAGCACTTCGATCGCCGCGATACCGATCTCGGGATCCGCGTGATCGGTAAAGGTGTCCGCGAACAGGAGCGCGGTTACGTGTTCCGGCTGACTCGTTCCGGGATTGGTCCGTTTCCGGAGCGTCTGGCTCGTCCAGGCCGGAAGTGATCGACGTCGGTCCAGGCCCACCAGCCTCTCCGCGGCCCAGCGCCCGATCGAGCTGTTCGCAAGCATGTTGGACAGCGGCGCGAACCGGCTGCCCCACACGGCCGCCGAATGGCCGCTGCCAAGCGCCCGCGCGGCCGTGGACATCCCATGCCGATCCCAGTAGCCCGAGAGGAACTCGCTCTTGAATCGCGCGACGTCCACGCCGACGGGACATTCGCTCTTGCAGGCGCGGCACTCGAGGCAGAGGTCGAGGACTTCGTGCACGGCGTCATCCGAGAGCCGGGCATCGCCGAGTTGCCCGGCCATCGCCAGCCGCAGCGTATTGGCCCGGCCCCGCGTCGAGTCCGCTTCATCCCGCGTCACCATGTACGACGGGCACATGGTGCCTTCGCGCTTCTTCCGGCACAGGCCGACACCGCTGCACATCTCCACAGCGCGGCCGAACCCCTGGTTCTCCGAGAAGTCGAAGAAGGTCATCGGCGACGGCGTTACATACCCCGCGCCGTAGCGCAGGTGCGACGTGATCGGCGGGGTATCGACGATGCGGCCGGGATTGAAGATCCCCTGGGGATCGAATGTCTTCTTGACCTCGCGGAACGCGCCGTACAACTCCGAGCCGAACATCTTCTCGTTGAAGGCGCCGCGCACCAGTCCGTCACCGTGCTCGCCGGACAACGCGCCGCCGAACTCGAGGACGAGATCGGCGACTTCGTTGGCGATCGCCTCGAACATCGCGACGCCGTCCGCGGTCTTGAGATTTACGACCGGCCGCACGTGCAGGCAGCCGACCGAGGCGTGCGCATAGACGCCGGCGGTAGTGCCGTGCCGCCTGACAATCGCGATGAAGCGCTCGATGTAATCGCGCAGCTTCTCCGGCGCGACGGCGGTGTCCTCGACGAAGGAGATCGCCTTGCCGTCCGACGTGGTGGCGGTGGATAGCCCCAGTGCCGCTTCGCGGAAGCTCCAGATGCGCGCCTGCGCCGCCGGATCCAGGACCTGCCGCACCTGGCGCGGCGATGCGGATGCCACGTCGCGCTCGAGCGCCGTCATGCGCGAGCGCAGTTCGTCCATCGTTTCGCCGTAGAACTCGACGCACAGCAGGGCGGAGCCATCGGCGGTGAGCATCGCCTGGCGCTGCGCGTTCAGGATCGCGTGACCCGTGGCGTGCGACAGGATGAAGTCGTCCATCACTTCGACGGCGGACGGCTGATGCTTCAGGATCAGCGGCGTTGCGCCCAGCGCGTCGAGCAGGTGATCGAATTCGATCGTCATCACCGACTTCTGCGCGGGCAGCGGCACGAGCTTGATGCGCGCATCGACGATGAATCCGAGCGTGCCTTCCGAGCCGACCATGATGCGTGTCAGATCCACCGGCCGCGACGGGTCGACGAACTCATCGAGGTTGTAGCCGCCGACGCGGCGGAGCACTTTCGGGAACCGCCGATCGATTTCGGCGGCGTGACGGTGTCC